>JBFHGY010000049.1:0-10527 GCA_041582905.1 Crocinitomicaceae bacterium
AAGCAATATTTCAATCGGACCTACAACATGCTTAATCGACTTACTCAGAAGAAAGTCATCACGGATAAATCGTTCCGATATGGATATGGAGGAAAAATACTTGTTCGCAAAGTAATGCTCCAACTTGGAGTGATTGAAAAGGTTGTTGACTCACGTCCAGCTGAATACCGCCTTAAAATACCCACTGAAGCCATTGATTTGGAGCTTGTTTCCCGCATTATTGTCGAGGTGTATTTAACACGAAATGATATCCGAGAATTTTAACCCGTTTTATGCAGTAGAATATCTATTATGTAATTCGGGCTTAACAAAAAAATCCAGACTCTCGATGAAAGTCTGGATTCACTATTTTATTGACCTGAATCTGTTATTGCTTCACAAAACGTGCTTGTCCAGCTCCTTCAGAAGTCATTGCTTTCACAAGGTAAGTCCCTACTGGTAAGCTTGAAATATCCACCGTATTTCCTTTTTGATTCATCATTAATTTCCCATCTGTTGAGAAGATTGCTACTTGATCCACTTGCGCATCAGCAGAAACTGTAATGACGTCATGCGATGGGTTTGGGTAAACGTTAGCTTCAAGCGCAACAACTTCATCTACACCTGCAGTTGACTGGTAGTAGAAATCAAGGATTTCATACACGTACAACGACGCCGTAGCGAAGTCCAACTCATTGCTTTCGATTTGCGTTACGAAACCTTCAGCATCATACACGTAATCTTGTTGAATGAAAAGATCACCACCCAAATATCCTTGATAAACGGAGATTTGGTTATTTGCATCGTACGTGTAATTCAACTCAATTTCAGTTGTTGTTCCTGGTACTCCACCCGATACTGGATATGCCTCAACTAATGTTGGCAGACCTGCCGAATATGTGTAATCTACATCGTACACCCATTCCAATGGCGTAGTTGATGAACCTTCGTATATTTCCAAATCTGTCAATTCAGTTCCTGAATACGTCAACAAACTTTGAGATTCTGGATATAAAGCCGAACCATCCCAGTAATAAGAAACGGCGCGTGTCATGTTGTTCGACGCATCATAGAACATTGAATCTACAGATTCTGTAGTTGGATTCACCGATGGGTCTGTAATGTATTTCTCCACAATTAGATTATTGTTCGCATCATACTCAAACGTATTTTCAGCGTAGATATCAAATTGAGATACGTTCCAGAAAAAGTACTCCACTTTTGTCAGGTTTCCTGATGCATCATAGGTATACACTTGTCTGTCTGATGCTGCAATTTCTGAATCTGCCAAGTCGCCATTCACAATCGTGTTTTGACGTGCATTTACAAAAGCTAAAGGCATACCTCCGTAGATGTTCTCAGTATTGCATTTGATCACTGGTAACTCATACAACCAATCAAAAACAGGCGTTTCAAATCTAAACTCTGGCTCATTTGATGTAAGAGAACCTTCCCATGAGTTATAAACGTACTCACTCGAGTCCATACCGACCATAGCTCCCGTTTCATCGAAATTTCGTGTCGTTAATCCAATAAGCTTTTGTTGTGCATTTGCGCCAAAAGCTGTAAGCGCTAGAGCGAATAAAATTTTCTTTTTCATTTAAGGTAAATTAAGATTGCGACAAAGATTGTGCTTTCCGCGCTATCAAAAACATAAAAAATCAAAAAAAGGTTGGGTGCATGCTGAAGATTTTTGCAAATCCATCAAGATCAGCTTTTAACTTTATTTGGTTAAACGCGTTCTAACGAATAACTAGTTTTGCAAAAAAATATATCATGCGTCTTATTCTGATTATTGCTCTGTCTGTTGTTCCATTTCTTTCAAACGCCCAATTGAAGGCTGTTAAGGGAAAATCAAGTTACAATTACTGGATTAACCTTCCAGCGGATAGCATCTTAAATTCCAAACCTCCCGTATTGATTTTCTTACATGGAAGAAGTCTCTCTGGTTCAGACCTGAACAAAGTAAAGCGTTATGGAGTTATTTCTGAAATCGAAAAAGGAAGAGAGATTCCTGCAATTGTTATTGCTCCGCAAGTAAAATCGGGCGCATGGGATCCTGACAAACTATTGACACTCCTCAAAGATGTTCAATCTCAATATGCCACCGACACAAGTCGTGTATATGTATGTGGAATGAGTATGGGCGGATACGGCACCTTGCACTTCATTGGCAAATATCCAGACCAATTAACGGCTGGCGTAGCACTTTGCGGAGGAGGTAAATCGAGTGATGCTTGTAATTTATCAAAAGTCCCGCTCTGGATTCAACATGGTACTGCGGACAAACCTGTTCCTGTATCAGAATCGCGGAATATTGTCAAAGCGATTAAATCGTGTGATGGTTCAAATTTGATCTACAAGGAAATTCAAGGGGCAAGTCATGGTGCGATGGAGCGCGAGTTTCGAAAAGACGACATGTACGATTGGTTGTTTTCGAAGGAGAAGGAAAGTCAACCAGCGGAAACATCTGAAACCGACGAGCAAGAATAAGATTACAGCACCGAAATTTTCCCTGAAAAGGACTCGATTCCACCTTTCGATTTGAGCACAAAGAAGTAGAGGCCTTGTTTGAACTGATCTCTTTGAATGGAAATCGATTGTTCTGAACTTGTTTCTTCATAGAGCACCTCACCTTTCTCATTAAAAAAGGTAATGGTCACTTCTTCCTGATTGTCGTTGTTAAAAATCAACTTTGATTCGCTGGAAACAGGATTTGGTACGATGATGTATTTCTGATTTCCTGCGTCGATCACCTCAATATCCACAATATAGGAGAATCCAAGTCCCCCCATGCTCAATCGGTAATGGTTCACTGCATTAGGCAACGGATCGGTATCGGTAAATTGGTAGTCGATGGTCTCGGCTGAACTCCCACAAATTCCTTCGATGCTTCCAATCGGGTTAAAACCTGTTGTATCATTTGCCCGGAGAACGGTAATTCCGTTACACGTATTCCCCTGAGTGATCGACCATGAAAGCAAAACCTTTCCATTAAATTCGATCGCTGATAGATTCAAAACAGCACTCTCATTTTGAGCATTTGAGAAAAACGACCCCGTCAAAATCATTAGAAACAAGAAAACCTTCCATCCTTTCATACTTCAATAACGGAAAAACTATCCGAACATTATTTGTTTCCCGCTTTTTCTATCATCTCACATTTACTCAGCTCAGTAATTTAATTAACATTTCTTTCGATTGGAAGATAGGAATCCTCACCCACGGCATGTACTTTTATCCTCTCGGGTACTAAATTCCTTCGCATGAAATCAAGTATATCTGTCCGAAAACGAAGCAGAAAAGCCTATCGACTTTCCAATCAACTATTGCTTAGCTACCTGTCTTTGTATTTAGGGAAGAAACTGTTCGGAAATCGATTCTACAGCCGTCGAATTGAAAAGGTTCATGCGAAGAACGCGAAACGAGTAAAGAATACCATCTCAGAATTGAAAGGTTTATTTACAAAAGCTGGACAGCTTTTATCGACACTTTCGCATATTCTGCCCGATCAATATATGAGTGCTCTCGAGTCTTTGCAAGATGCTGCGCCAGCTTCTCCTTTCGAAGAAACAAAAGCTCTCATCGAAAAAGAATTAAACGGATCGATTTCGAATTTGTTTGAATCCTTTGAAACAACACCCATTGCCTCTGCATCCATTGGACAAGTGTATCGCGCCCAACTGAAGTCAGGTGAAAAGGTAGCGGTGAAGGTTCAGCATTCTAATATTGAAGAGCTCGCAAAAGCGGATTTAGTCATCATAGAGAAACTGATTAAACGCATTTCCTTCTTTGTGAAAATTCAAGGGATTGAACACGTTTATGGACAGGTTAAGCTGATGATTGAGGAAGAACTCAATTATGAGATCGAGGCGCAATCTATGCAACAAATCAGTGCGAATATTTCTGATGTTGAGAACGTTCGGATTCCCAAAGTGATGACAGAGTACTCGTCTCAGCGTATTTTGACTACTCAGTTCGAGGAGGGTGTAAAAATCACCAACACACAGCAACTCGATGAATGGCATATTGATCGCAATGCACTCGCCGAACGATTCATTCTTGTTTACTTCCGAATGATTCTGGAAGATGGACTCTTTCATGCAGATCCGCACCCGGGAAATTTACTCGTAAACGAAGCCGGTGAATTAATTATTCTCGATTTTGGTGCCGTTTCGCGCCTGAGCGAAGGTATGCGAAGTGAGATTCCCGTTCTGCTGCAGGCCATTTTACGAAAGGATGAATCAAAAATTCTTACCTCACTGAAAAAACTTGGTTTTATCGGGTCGGATGCGGAATCTTCCAAAGTAGCGAAGAAGCTTATTTCCGCCCTGAGTCAGTTCCTACAAAACGAAGTGAAAATCGATTCGCTCAATGTAAAAGATATCCGTTTCGATGACATCAAAGGAAGCAGTATTGATGATTTACGGAAGGAAATTGGATTGAAAGAACTCACCAAAATCATTCGGATTCCCAAGGAGTGGATTCTATTGGATCGAACCTTTCAACTTCTCATTGGAACCAGCGCATCCCTTGCTCCTGAAATGAACCCCATGGATGTCATTCGTCCATATATGCGCAAGCTCGTCACGCAGAACGGTGGAGTTCGAAAGATGCTACTCGATGCCATCAAACAACAGTTTACGGCGCTTTTACAATTACCTGGTGAGCTATCAAATTTCTTGAGCAAGGCAAATCAGGGAGAACTAGAAGTAAAAGTGGATTTCGGCAAGGATCGCAGCTATGCCATGGGGCAGCAATTTATCTACTTGTTTATTGCTCTCCCTTCCTTCTTTGCTTATCAATTCCTCCACCACATTGGCTACCTCATTGTTGCCATCGTCATGGGGACGTTATTGCTTCGTTCCATGTGGATAAATAGACGTGTATGAAAGAAATCACGGAACGTAAAGACGTTGAGTTTTTGGTTGAATCGTTTTATGAAAAAGTAGTGAAAGACGATGTACTTGCTCCCTTTTTTAAGCACCTAGATTTTGACAAGCATCTTCCAAAGATGATTCACTTTTGGGCATTTGTGCTCCTCGATGAAGCTGGATATACGACGGACGTCACACAAAAACATGCGCACATGCGTTTGAAACCTGAGCACTTCGATCGATGGCTGGCGCTATTCAACCAGACCGTTGACGCCCATTTTCATGGAGCAAAAGCCGAGGCTGCAAAGCAACGTGCATTTCTGGTTGGCTGGACAATTAAGAGTAAACATTAGGCTTCAACTCCACTCATCCCTCAAGAAAGTAACCGCGGACTGAGCAAGCTGTTGCAAAGCAACAAGAAGGAGGGTAAACGTCAGTTTCACTCAACCGAAGTCCGCACTTGCGCCGAGAAAATAATCAACAATAAATGAAAACGCCTCTCGATCCATTCAGGACCAAGAGGCGTTTTACAAATCGAATTAAGACTGCTTATCGAATAAGCTGAATGTTTCCGTGGATAACGTACTCGTCATTATTTAAATCCGTGTACACCATTTTCCAGAAGTATGTTCCTTCTTCTACTTCTTTACCACCTTTATCAACTCCGTCCCAGTTAATATTCTGATCATCCGTTTCGAAAATTACATTCCCCCAACGGTTCAAAATAGTTGTTTTCGCAGACGACACTCCATCCATGTATACTGGGTGGAATAGTGCGTTTGTTGGATCTGAGTTTGGTGTAAATACGTTCGGCATTACAATCGTTGCTTCACAGTTTTCTAAGAAGATAGAAACAGAAGCTGCTGGACCTTCACATCCATTTGTTGACTGCGTTACGTAGTAAACAGTTGTTCCTTCAATGATTAATGGTTGCAAGCTCAGACCTGTTCCTAAAACAGTTGTTAAGCCTGGATCACCATACCATGTGAACGTTTGACCTGCTCCAGAAGTTAGGAATGGAGGAATATCACCGCTTGCACAGTATTCACCATCCGCTGGACCTACTGTTGGTGCTGGTGGGTATGCTGTTACAACGATATCCATTGAACTTGTGTTTTCACATCCGTTTGCATCAACACCTGTTACTGTGTACGTTGTTGTTCCAACTGAAGGTGTGAATGATACTCCATCTGTTACTCCGTTGTCCCATGTGTATGTTATTCCACCTGTACCATTCAATACTGTTGACTCTCCATCACACAACGCTTGATCTACTCCCGCGCTGATTGCAGGAAGTGCATTTACAATGATTGTATCCGTTCCGTTGGCTACGTTCAAACAAATTTGGTCTTCAACACCAACCAACACGTATACACCTGCTGCGTTTCCAAGAGAAACTGGGCTTGATGCTCCAGTAGCTGTATTTGCTACTCCATCTAATGTGTAAGCAACCGTCCATGGTCCTGTTCCTGTTACGTCCACTAAAACTGGATCTACAGCATCACCTTGACAGTATGTATTACCTCCTGAAATTCCAGTTACCGTAGGTAATACTGGAGGAGTGATATCAAATGTTTCAGTACAACTCAATGAATCAGAGAAGTAAATCGTCATTGTTGTTACCGATCCATCATTTGGAATTCCTGTCACTGTGTAATTGAATACTGTACTATCTGTGAATGGAGGGTTAAATGACGTCGAGTATGTACCCGAGTTGTTCGTCGCCTCTACCTCAATTGTTCCTGTTGTTGGACTGTAAGAGTACTCAAACGTTCCTGTTACATCAAATACTCCACCTGGTTGACAAACTACGTCTCCATCAAAGTTCATGAAGAAACATTGACATTCGTTCACCCAAATTGTTGAAGTATCCGTAGCGCTACATCCAGTAATAGTGTTTGTCATAGAAACCGTGTATAATTCATCAGCTCCTGGACATGCTACTGGCGTTTGAGCCGTTACGTCGTCTACCGTTCCTGTTGTCCAGTTGTATGTAATTGTTGGTGGGTTACACGCGATATTTACGTCATCCAAACTCCAGTTATCTGAACCATTTGCCGCGAAGAAAGCGATTTGTCTCCAACGGAACATTGTATTGGTTGTTTGCGCACCAACTGGCATTACTTCGGAGAAACATTGTTGGAAGTTGTTTCCATCCCAAAGTCCTTCGTCGTACGTTGCAATCGTTGTCCACGTTGTTCCATTATCAATTGAGTATTCTAAAACAACGTCGTCACCCGCCTCGTTATTTTCACAAGGATTACCACCAGAAGCCGTATTCCCCATGTAGAGACAGAAATCAATATTTCCACAAGTGGTGGCATCAATTGGGAGGGTTTCCGCATATCGATCTGCTCCAGTACCGTTAAAGTACAAGGCATCTCCGGATGCTCCACCTCCACAGATGGTTGAGGATGTACCACTTTGAATATCATTCCATGTAAGCGGATCTGCTCCACCTTCAAAATCATCTACAATTGACCCGTTGTTTCCATTCAAGAATTGAACTTCGAGATCTGTACAAGAACCACAATCAACTGGGTTCGGGTTTCCAACGATGTCAATTTCCAACGGAAGTACGTTTACAACAACCGAATCAAAACACGTGTCGATTCCGTTTGTGTATGTTACGTAGTACGTTGTTGTATCGTTTGGAGCAACAATTTGTGCCGGATCGTCAGGTGATCCAGGAACATGTGACCAATCATACCAGAACCCACAATCTACAGGAATTACTGTTACGTTGTCAATTCCCCAGTGATCGTTCACACTACTTGAGATGTTTGGTTGATCCCATTGGAACATAGTATTTGTTGACCATGCTTCTGGAGGAAGAATGAAACAGTAATTACCCCATTGGTAATAAGGAGTACTGTTTGCTGAGTTTGTTTGGAAGTAGAAAATGTCTACCCAATTTGCTCCGTTGTCGATAGAGTAACGGAAGAAAACTCCTTCATCCAATAAATCTGGATCCTCACAGTCGCTACATCCACATGGATCATCACCTGCAAAATCGATATCAAAACAAATTTGCGCTCCACAAGAAAGGTCAAATCCGTTTGTTGTTAATGTTCTTGGTAGAGGAACGTTCCCGAACCATGCCGCTGGTGTACCATCCAATGTAGGACCACAAGGATTATTGTAAAGCATGATCGCTGTTGTTGACCATCCTGGACCGATTGCTCCACCGTCGAATGTTGTTGCCAATGCAGGTGTCGCGGAAAGTCCCAACGCACTGATTTCTGTCGGCGCACCACAATCGATCGTCACTTCAGTAGGTGTTGTCGAGAGATTACATTGCGCAATCAAAGAGGGAGTTAATGACGTAATCAAAAGAGCCCCCAAGGCTATTTTTAAAATTTTCATAACTAATAGTGTAGTGTGGTTAGCGAACTTTTAGATCCACGAGTTCGAAATTCGTGAGCGTTTGTTCCACCATTCCTGGAACATGCTTGATGAAATTACCGAAAATGTATACCTCTTTGTTTTCTTTAGTGGTACCATCTCCTTCGATTACTTCACCAGCCTCCATTACAAGTCTGTGATTGTAATCACCATCGTATAATTGCTCACAATTCCAGCATTCATCGTTTCTGAACTCCTTTGTTACCCAAGAAAGTACAACTTCACGATCGTTTGTGTTTGTGAATCTAAAAAGCACCAAATTCTGTGCACGCATTTTATCCGTTTCACATTGTTTCATTCGGTACTCGATTTTAACACCATCAATTGTGGTGTATTCGTTCCATTCTTCAGAAATTTCGATCCCGTCAATTGGAACTACGGGAGTTGGGAATTCCTCATTTGCAAACCCTAAGAGAGAACAAAGGAGAAATCCTGAGAACAATAATTTTTTCATACGTTTCATTTCGATTTGTAGTAATCTGTTAAACAAAAATACAATAAATCTGCTTTTGCATTTAGGGTAAGACGCCGACTGCGTCAATCAGGTTGCACGAAGTGCTATTTTGTTGAAAATTAAACAAATTGCACATTTAATGTAACGAAACGTGACTTGATTTCACAGCGTCTCCCGTGAAAATTGACGCATTCGCATCAAACTCTTCTGTAATTTCGGAAGTCAAGTACGCAACGGACCCATTTTTCGAGCACACTTCGTCGATTTCGGGATGGCGTTTCAGGTAATCGACCAGGCTTTCTGCTACAATATTTCCTTGTGAAACGACCTTTACATGATCTGGAACAATTGTTTCGAGGTAAGATTTCAGAACAGGATAATGCGTGCAACCAAGTACAATGGTATCTATTTCCCGATCTTTATTTAGTAAGGTCTCGATGTCCTTTTGAATAAACTCTCTACCCGCATGTGTATCGTGTTCATTGTTCTCGATGAGCGGAACCCACATCGGGCATGCATGTTGGACTACTGTTGACTCAGGAGAAAAATTCCCAATTTCAATCACGTAGGAATCCGAACTAACCGTTCCTGGAGTTGCCAATATGCCAATATGCTTTGTTTTTGAGATGGAACCAATGATTTCAGCACTCGGCCGTATAACCCCCAAAACTCTTCGATTTGGAGCAATAACCGGGAGGTCTCTTTGTTGAATCGTCCGAAGTGCTTTTGCCGAAGCCGTATTACATGCCAAGATGACCAAATGACATCCTCTGTCGAACAATTCTTTTACCGCTTGCAATGTAAATTCATATACGACATCGAAAGAACGAGTTCCGTATGGAGCCCGCGCATTATCACCCAAATAGAGATAATCGTATTGCGGAAGCTCTTTGCGGAGCTCTGCCAAAATTGTCAAGCCTCCATAGCCAGAATCAAAAACGCCAATTGGTCCCATGAGGTAAAGATAGTAGATTGATCGATTGTCGGATGTTCGATTTTCTGATTTTCCGATCACCGATGATATTTACTCTCCTGAAACAACTTCGGGTGGTGGCGGATTGTTCTGACTATCCAAAATTCGAACTTCCGTAATGACTTCTTCTGTAATGTCTGGACCATTGGCAATCATTAAGGTACTCACATCGAAGATGTAATCATACCCTTTTTGCTTTGACACCTTTTGAACTGATTTTTCTACTGTCTCCAAAATAGGCTGATTTAGCTCATTTGAATACGCTTCGAGTTCTAATTGGGCAGATTGTTGTCGCTCTTCGATCGCTTGAGCCTTTTTTGCCAATTTTTCCTGTTCAATTTGAATCCGAACGGGTGTCCAAATTTCCTGATTTTGAATAAGCCCTGCTTCTACTTTTTGGTAGTCTGCAATCATCAATTCGATCTCCTTCTGCACTTCCTCTCGATACTCCTCCAATTTTTGAATTGCCAAACGATACGATGGTATAGCTCCGAGCACTTGTTGAGTGTTCACGTGTGCTATTTTCGATTGAGAAGATGCTACATACGGTACGATGGTAGCCAGTAGAATGAGGATGTATTTTTTCATAGGAGGAAGTTAAGGACCACGCTTCAGTCCACAAAAAAAAGGAAGCACCGAAGTACTTCCTTTTGTATTTTTTTATGAGTTCTGGACTACTTTGGAGTAGTTGCCGCTGCTGCTTCTAACTTTGTGATTTCCTCGATCACTTCTTTCGTGATGTCTGGACCGTTTGCAATCATCAATGTTGTTACATCAAATACGTAATCGTATCCTTTGCGATCAGAAACCGTTTTTACAGCTTTCTCAACTTTCTCTAG
>JBFHGY010000050.1:0-10492 GCA_041582905.1 Crocinitomicaceae bacterium
ACGATATTGTTCAATAGGTTGATCCCTAGCAAGGTCATGAAGGCGCCTGGTACTCCGTGTCCAGTGCAATCTCCCAATACAAGGACGAGCTTATCTTCTAGTTTATGTAGCCAGTAAAAATCTCCAGAAACAATGTCTTTCGGACTGAACATAATGAAATGGTCATTGAACTGTTTTTCAAACAGTCGTCTGTCAGGTAAGAGTTTAAACTGGATGCGTTGTGCGTAACTGATACTTGCGGTGATGTCGTCGCGTTGTGCATTCAGGATTTTCTGCTGATTCTTAATTTCCGTGATGTCACGTGCTAGGGAAATAAATCCATTCACGTGGTTGTTTGTCCCCGGCGTGAAAATGGTGTTTACATACTGCCCAATCCAAATCGTTTTCCCCGATTTGGTAATAATCGGAAGTTCTTTGTACGAGCTTTTTCTGCGTTCAAGGAAATGACTTCGATAGAAATATTGGATTTCCTCACGAACGCTCTCATCAACTACTTGTGTGGAATCGGTGCCCAATAATTCTTCCTTCGTATACTCCATTCTATTCAGGAAAGTATCGTTCAAGAATACAAAGTTACCATTGATGTCCACTGTGAAAATCAGGTCTTCTACATTTTGGACAAGTAGTTCGTATGTGTTTTGGAGTTCAACTCTCTCGGATACATCTTGACCAATAATTACGCGCGTGTTCTCTGAAAAACGTTTGTACGACCATTCCATCCATCGCACATTTTGATTTACATCAACCATGGGGATCAGGTACTTCGATCCTTCTTCGAATTCGGCAGTTGCATCCTGTGCTTTGTATCGATCATCGAACGGAACAAAAGTATTGAGGAAAGAGATTTTTTTGTGAATGAGTTGGTCGTGCGTGATATCTGCGTAATCGCTAATATTTTCACTCACGTAAGTGATTGTTCCATCACTGCGATAGGCAACAACGGGGAACTGGCCTCGGTTGATAATACCACTAATAAACAAGAGTTTTTCGAGAGAGTTATAGCGTAAGTACGTATTCACAATCAATAATCCGATCGCAGCGATGACAGAGATCATCAGGTTGATTTTTGAATATACGGGATCATCGATAATAATGACGCATAACGAAATGGCAATGAAGACAACGATTCCATATACAACGGTATTTACAACTCGATTCAGAATAAATGGAGCAATGGAAACGGTTAACACGATTCCTATCAAATGGAAAGGGTGAAGCTTCGAGGCGTACAATTCCCATGTAAAATGGAACGTTACGATGTAAATCCCGATGGCAAGAAGGTGTTTGAAGTACTTTTGATTTCCACTATTCCGGAAGGATAAAGAGGAGATGTATAAAGCGAAAATGGCGAATCCAACAATGACGATGACTCCGAGGTTCATGCCTAATGTATCGTCGAAGTAGGCTCCAACAAGATGGGTGCCCGTAACAACGATGGATCCAAATAATAAAATAGTTGGAGTCATTTGTATGTGTAGCTCCGAATCTTTTGAACTCAAGATGCGCGATGAGTCGTATTTCCATCCAAAAAGGAGCAGAAGGATATTCAACAGAAGAACGACCAAGATGAAGCCAACAACAAACCATTTTGAACTCCAGAAGTTTATTTCTACATCTAAGTTCACGAAACTGCTTTCTCCAAAGATGATTCCATCGTGCGAGGCACTTACTTCCAAGGTATAATCTCCAGAACTTAAATCATGCAAACGAATTAAGTTGCTCTTTCCAATTTCGGTCCAGTCTTCATCACTCTCTTTTACACGATAGCGATAGTACAAAATGGGACTCTGGGGATTATTTACTTTTAAGCGAAACGCTCGTGACGTCTTGATTTTTTTATCGGAAATATCGGTGATTTCTGGCGGACGTGGCGCTGCCAAATTTTCAAGAATGTCTGTATTGATAACGAAGAGTCCCTCTATGGTACCTACGTAGATACGATTTCCCTCTTGATACTGCGATCGCATGTGTGTTTCGTAACCATCAAATCCTGTTCCTCCTGAATAATTTTGGAAATTCGTCACCTTTCCGTTTGCATTCATGCGAAGTACGGTCATCCCCTTATTGGTTCCGATTAATAGGTTACCATACTTGTCTGAGTTGAGAGTGTAAATAACGGATGAAGAAGTGAAGTTGGATAGTTTAATGGCTACTTCTTTATCTTTCAAAATACCAATAAGACCTTTGTCGATGCTGAACCAAATGTTTCCGAAGGCGTCGGTTGTTGAAACACCCGAGTAGCTTCCCATGCTGAGAGTGTTGACTACAGAGAAAGTACTTGTTTTCTTGTTGAAATTAATAATACCGCCATTTGTTCCGAAGTAAATCGAGTTCCCGTCTATCGAAGACTGAGCAGTGTATACATACGCTGGAATGAGGTTGGAAACTTTGTAATGCGCTTTTTCTTTGGTGAGAATGTTGTAGCGGAATAATCCTTCATTGGCAATGGAATACCACAGGTCGAACCCATCATTAAATACGAAGAGAGTTGCTTTGTTCGTTTCCAGAAAGTCAGAGAAAAGTTGAGGACTCGATGGATCGAATTTTTTGATGCCTTCGTTGCTTGAGAAATAGCGATGGCCTTTTATCTCGCAAGTACCATTGATTCGAAATGGAAAGTGTTCGAATTCGGATTGAGCAGTCAGCTTCCCATGAACCGTTTCTCCTCTCATCGAACTCAAAAGGACATTGTCGGAATAGACAAACGGAAAACCTATGGAGGGCGATGTGAATTGCTCGTTTAATTGAACTCTTGTGAAAGGTTCAATGGAAATTTTGAAGACTCCGCTATATTCTGATGAAAGCCAAAACTCACCGTTATCTCCAATTTTTAAACGGTCAGGGCCTTGAATGGGGTGAAGATAGTTGTGAGCGATAGTTTCAAATGCACCGTTTTTTACGTTCAGAATCCGACCTTTATTGGTGATCAGAACTTTTTGAGTAGAAGTGTAGTCGGCCGAAATGACGAACTCTTCATCTTCCAGTGGAGAATCGATAGCTTTTTGCACAACGGATCGAACCGCTCCATCTGCTCCAAACTTAAAAATCAATTGTTCTTTTAATAAAGAATCATGTAGAATCAATTGATTTGACTCATGCCAGCCAAAACGAAAGTTGGAAAAGTTGGCAATGGATGCTGTTTTCGGAGAATTTTTGACCTCTCGGAAGGTGTCATCATTGAAGAAGAAAATCCCTGACACCGATGTAGCATAAGTCCCATGAGGAGTTTCAATGATCTGAAAAATCGGATGATCCAACCAAGCACCAAATTCTTTGAGGATTTCTTCCTTTCCATCTTTCAAGCGTGAAATTCCTTTTGTTCCGATAAAGTAAAGACAAGATTCTTGAACAATAATGCGAAAACCATCTCCTTTGTCGAGGTAGGGGTTATCGAGACGTTCAATTGTTTTTTTTGATCGAGAGTATTTTCTGAAGCCGTTGTAGGATGTGGCAACATAGAGGTCGTCTCCGCTCTCTACAATATCATTGAAATGAAAGTTTTTTTTCTCTCCTTTAATTCGGACCTCTTCAAAATGGGTACCGTCGAATCGGACTAATGCAGCACCATCTGTTCCCAACCAAATAGACCCGTCTTCCGATTGCTCGAAAGCATTGATTTTCGACATGGACAAGCCGTCGCGGTGCGTGAAATTTTGAAAGGTGTACAGCTGAGCACTCCCAAAAAAGCTAAGTAATAGGAAAAATGTCAGTAGTGTTTTCAAATTCGGTAGTCTTCAGTATGTTGAATACGAGACGTGAAGATACAAAAAACTTCCGTTTAGCACTGGTCTAGTCTGTGACTACGCGAATCTTCCCTTTTACTTCGGAGGCAATTCGTTTTGCTTCTTTTATATCTTTCTGAGCTACAGTGATATGTCCCATTTTTCGGTTCGGCTTAGTTTGCTGCTTTCCGTAAAGATGAACGTGCACTCCGGGCATTTTCATGACTTCAGTAAGACCTTCGTATTTGGCAATTCCTGTATGATTGGGTTCACCCAAAAGATTAATCATAGCTCCTTCTCGGATCATTTCTGTTGATCCCAATGGTAAGTTGAGAACAGATCGAAGATGTTGCTCAAACTGAGAAGTAATGTTACATTCAATGGTGTGATGACCACTATTGTGAGGTCTCGGAGCGATTTCATTCACGTACAAGGTACCATCTTTCATGAGGAAAAGCTCTACGGCTAAAATTCCAACCATTTCGAGTTTATTGATGACATCAATCGCTAATTCTGTAGCGCGTTGCTCAATATCGTTGGAAATGTCGGCAGGGGAGAATAGGAAAGCGACCAGATTAGCATCGTTAAATTCACACTCTACCGTCTGGTAAACGGCTGTTTCCCCACTTTCGTTTCGTGCAACCAATACAGAAAGCTCTTTTTCAAAAGGAACCAATTCTTCGAGAAGAGACGGAGCCTTGAAGACATGTTGGAGATCTGCTTCCGTACGAATCAGCTCTACACCTCGACCGTCGTAACCTCCAGTTCTAAGTTTGTGAACGAAAGGCAATTTGGACGCATAATGCGTGGTTTCTGTATTTTCTGTTGTCAACTCAAAAGCGGAAGTTGGAATGTTGTGATCAAGGTAAAATTGTTTTTGTAGCCCTTTATCTTTGATAATTTCCAATACGCGTGGTTGAGGAAAAACCTTCACTCCATTTGCTTCCAACTCTTTCAAAGCGTCTACATTGACGTTTTCAATTTCAACGGAAATAACATCTTTATCTTTTCCAAACGCTAGTACTTCATCGTAGTTTTTGATGTCTCCTATGGTGTGAGATGTGGCGATAGATGCGCTTGGGTCTGTCGCGTTTTGATCCATGGTGTGTACGTGGATATCATAGCTGATGGCTTCTTGAATCAACATTCTTCCGAGCTGTCCAGCACCTAAAATTCCCAATTTGTGTCTCGATCCGATAACTTGTTTTTCCATGGCACAAAGATACGGTCATTTTTATTTTATCGGACACAGAAGTTGTTTCTCAAAGCTGAAATAGTGATTTTGTTCGAGCTAGTTACCTAGAAAATCGTACTTTTGCAGTCTAATCGAAAAAGCGTGATTCAAGTACTCGACAAATCATTTGAAGTTTTTATCACCCGAGAAGAAATCCAACGGGAAATCGCAAGTTTAGCGGAGAAGATTAATAACGACTATCAAGGTCGTGATTTAGTTTTCCTCTCTGTATTGAATGGTGCGTTCATGTTTACCTCCGATCTTATGAAGAATATCACGATCGACTGTGAGGTCTCATTTGTAAAAATGAGCTCATATTCGGGAGTTGAATCTCGTGGGCAGGTTGATGAATTGATTGGTTTAGGTGATAATATTGAAGGTCGCGATATCGTGATCGTAGAAGATATTGTTGATACCGGAATTACGATCGATAAGATTATTTCGCTTCTCGAACCAGAAGGTGCTGCATCCGTAAAGGTGTGTACGCTTCTCTATAAACCAGATGCGTTTAAAGGGAAAAAACGTCCAGATTATGTTGGTTTCTCGATTCCAAACGCGTTTGTGGTTGGGTATGGATTGGATTACAACGAGAAGGGAAGGAATCTCGATACGATTTATCAAATACGCGAACAAAAAAAGCAAAGAAATAGCATGTTAAACATTGTACTTTTTGGACCTCCAGGTGCAGGGAAAGGAACCCAGTCTGAACGTCTGATTGAAAAATATAACCTGGTACATCTTTCTACAGGTGATATCTTCAGAGCAAATATTAAAGGAGCTACCGAATTGGGGGTTCTGGCGAAAACATACATCGACAAAGGACAGTTGGTTCCAGATGAGGTAACCATTAACATGTTGAAGGCAGAAGTAGAAAAGCATGATGATCCTAAAGGATTTATTTTTGATGGTTTTCCACGTACAATTGCTCAAGCGGAAGCGTTGGATGAATTCTTAACAAGCATTGGAACGTCTATTACATCAATGATTTCTTTGGATGTAGAGGAAGAAGAGTTGAAATCACGCTTGGCAAATCGCGCTAAGACAAGTGGTCGCCCTGATGATGCTGACCCAAAAGTGATTCAGAACAGAATCGACGTATATCGAAATGAAACTGCACCAGTAAAAGATTACTACGAGTCGCAAGATAAGTGGGTGATGATTAATGGTGTTGGAACGATCGATGAGATCACTTCGCGTTTGTTTGCAGCCGTTGACGCGCTGTAAGTCGAAGTATAAATCGAACTAAATTGTAAAAAATGGCTTCAGGAAACTTCGTTGATTACGTAAAAATCCATTGTAAGTCAGGTAAAGGTGGAGGCGGCTCTACGCACTTCAGACGGGAAAAGTATATCCCAAAAGGAGGTCCTGATGGAGGTGATGGTGGTCGCGGAGGACATATTTACCTTCGAGGAAATAAACAACTTTGGACGCTTCTCCATTTAAAGTACTCGAAGCACATCAAGGCAGGACATGGAGAACATGGGTCTGGTAACTTGAAAACGGGTGCTCAAGGGGAAGATAAATACATCGAAGTTCCGCTCGGAACAGTTGCGCGTGATGCGGAAACAGGTGAGTTCCTATTCGAAATTACTGAACATGGGGAAGAACAAATTATTCAACGTGGAGGTCAAGGTGGACTTGGAAACAACCATTTTAAATCGTCAACGAATCAAACTCCGCGCTATGCGCAAACTGGAGGTGATAGCGTTGAAGGGTGGAAAGTTCTAGAGCTGAAACTCTTGGCAGATGTGGGGCTTGTAGGTTTTCCAAATGCAGGAAAAAGTACTCTCTTGTCTGTTCTGTCTGAAGCGAAACCTGAAATCGCCGATTATCCATTCACGACGCTTCGTCCTAATTTGGGTATTGTAGGGTATCGTGATTACCGTTCTTTCGTAATGGCAGATATTCCTGGGATTATCGAAGGAGCGCATAAAGGAAAAGGACTAGGACTTCGCTTCCTGCGCCATATCGAAAGAAATTCATGTCTACTCTTTCTAATTGCCGCTGACAGTGATGATATCAAAAAAGAGTACGAAGTTTTGCGATCGGAATTGCAAGCATTCAACCCTGAGTTGATGCACAAGGATCATATTTTGGCGATTTCAAAGTCGGACATGCTCGATGATGAATTGAAAGCTGAAATCAAACAAGAACTGCCTACTTCCGTCAAAACACTATTCATTTCATCTGTTGCTCAAACAGGATTGCTTGAATTGAAGGATTTAATTTGGAAAACACTCACGGATGATTGAGTATCTGGAGTCCATCGACATTGCCATTGTTCAGTTGGTTAACGGCTGGAATACTCCTTTTTGGGATGAGGTAATGTGGATCGTTTCCGGTCGAATTACGTGGATCCCATTATACCTCTTATTGATTGTTCTGGCGGTGCATCAGAGCGGATGGAAAGCAGGATTACTCTTTGTTTTTGGTGTTGCACTATCGGTTGTTTTAGCGGATTTTATTTCGACGCAAGGAATGAAAGAGGTGATTCAACGCTATCGTCCATCGCATAACCTGGACATCAAAGATCATCTACATTACTATCAAATTGGTTGGGGCGATTTTTACAAGGGAGGAATGTACGGTTTTGTCTCTTCACACGCGGCCAACTTCTTTTCAATCGCCACCTTCTCGATGTCTTTTCTGATTAATTACAAAAAATGGCTTTTCCCGTTGATGGTGTTTGTAGCCCTGCTGGTATCTTTTAGTCGTATTTATTTAGGTGTTCACTATTTCTCGGATGTATTCGTAGGAGGATTGCTCGGGATGACGGTGGCGCTGCTTGTTTATCGTTTTATCTTCCTACCACTTCATAAGAAAATCGTACATGTATGATGTATTTCTACGTATTCCTTGGAGGAGGTCTAGGCTGTTTGGCGCGATTCAGTCTGACACAATTTGTCAATCATCTGATTAAATCTTCATTCCCTTTTGGGACATTCGTTTCGAACATGTTTGCCTGTATCTTGTTGGCGCTGTTCGTTATCGGAGCACGCGAATACTCCGAACAAAGTTCTTGGATTCAACCCTTGTTGATTATTGGATTGTGTGGAGGGTTCAGTACGTTTAGTGCGTTCAGTAATGAGACGGTTCAACTCATCGACCAAGGTAATATCTTACTTGCTGCGCTCAATATCTTTATTTCAGTAGCTGTTGGAGTGGCACTGATCTATTTTATTCGAACAGAAGGGTAGAAGTATTAGTGAAACTCTGCTGGAACAACTTGCTTGAGCTTTTCTACAAGTTTCGCGCGTTTCGCTTCAAATTTTGATGTGTCCATCTTCATAATGATTCCTTTCGCTTTAAAATCTTTGAAGTTGAGCATCCATACATAGGCACATAGACCGAAAATACCGATCAAAACATAGTACAAAATAGCCAAGCCCCAACTTGGGTAGACATACGCGTGAAATAGAAAAATAAAGGGGATGTTTATGAGGCCCATGCTGATTTGACCGAGAATCAATTTGACTGAACCGTAGAACACCTTTCGTTTGAACGATTTTTCAACGAAACGCTTTACGAGAATGTAGGGTAAGCCGAGGTGCAGAATGCCTAAAATGCCCAATGGAGTTGTTGCGACCATCGTCAAAACTTCCTTCATTCGACTTCCTTTCGGGTGATTAATTTTCCAGAATAACAGACGTTCTTCGAGTTGTACACGCTTCAATAAAGCGAAATACGATTTGGCTTCGTCTTTAAATTCAGAGAGTTCTTCGTTTTCAGCTACGTCTTGTTTGTTGATCCAGTGCGCTAAGTTTTGAGAGTACTTCCAGCGGTCCTCAAGGGAAAGTTCACGATCAAAATTGTCCGCATTCATCCCTCGGCGGGTCAGAATCATGATATGCTCGTGCAAATCTGTGTTCTGAAGGTCTTCCACGTGCGTGATTTGCTCCTGCATCAGTGTTTCAACACGCTTGGTCAACTCCGTGATAATCTTGTTGGGATTCTCTTCGTAAGCTTCTTTGTAATCGTTTAGACAGATTTTATCAGAGGTCGAGATGAGCACATCACTCCGCATTTTATTTGGCATCGAATAATTACACCCAACGGCAGCAATGTAGATTTTCTTCTTCCAATTAATCGTTTCAAGTGTGTTGAATCCAATGCGAACAGCACCTTTCTTAACGGGCTTTAATCGTCGAACAAATACGTCGTCTGTGAATCCTTCTCCGAAGATGAGGAGATTTCGTCCGTACTTGAGAACGCGCGAACATGTTAGAAATACTTCTTCGTTCTTTTTTTTCGTGTCTTCTCCATCGTGCTGGCGATAGATGGGAAGCATGTGACTGGCCCAAAGTAAAGGGCGAGAAATGGGAGTAAACACATCAGATCGTGTCATGAAAAACACAATGGGGTTTCGAAGCGCGGCAACAACGAGTGGATCCATAAATGAAGCAGCGTGATTGCTGACATAAATGGTTCGTCCAAAGTAGCCTTTTGGACTGTTAACGGTTTTGATGCGCGGGTAAAAAACACGCAGGGTATACTTTAATGTGAAGTACAGAATAAAGTAAACTAAACGCATAGTTTCTGTGTCAAGCTATAATATGATTATTCTTCCGAAGCCTTTTTCGACTCTTTGATTTCTTTTGCTGTATTTCGGTTGTTTCCGATGTAAAAACCAATCTGTAATTCATGCGTGCCATTCGTGTTTGTTCTCAATGGCCCTGTTCCGAATTCGTATCCGTAGGCTGCATAAATGTTTTGGATAATATTTGTTCCTAACTGAAAAGTAATTGCGTTGCTCGTTCTGTATTGAAGGGCAAGCCAGGAAGCATTGTTGTAGATGAAACGCGCCCCGAGATCAGCTGAAATTGGACTGTTTTGAACGTATTTTGTGACAACGGATGGTTCAATGGAGAATTGCTCGTTTATACTAAGATTGTATTTCGCTACGAGGAAATAATGGCGATTAAAATTACTTTCAGTCACAACATCAGTGAACTCAACAGAATTTTTGAGAAGCTGTGTAGTGGAGATTCCAACGAACAATTTCTCTCCGTAGAAAACAACCCCTGCATTTGCGTCAATAATGTTTTGCGAAGAAGTGTTCCCAAGGAACTGATTGTATGCAGCGTCATCTTCTTGGAAAAGGATAACACGATCCTGAATGATTCCAAGGTTGCTCCATCCCAAACCGATACCACCTCCAAAGTTTACTTTTTTAGTGAATGGAAGGTGGAAAGCGTAGCTTCCGTAAACTGATGTCTTCACAAACGGGCCGATTGCGTCATACACCGCTTTTCCGCCAACAACATGTTTCATTACTCCAGTGGAGCGTTTTGGAGATTGAAAAAGCATCGAATTGTCAGAATTGAATTCATCCAAAGAACCTTCAGATTTATCTCCTACTTTGATCGGAGTATGTCCCACTAAAAGTACTGAGCGCGGACCTCCGTTGTATCCAGACCATTGGTTTCTGGATGATAATTCGATATGTGCCACGTTCGCCATTCCTCCAGCTGCTGGATTCAACATGAATGGGTTACTTGCCATGTTTAAATAATGACCTTCTTGCTGAGCATGTCCT
>JBFHGY010000051.1:0-10474 GCA_041582905.1 Crocinitomicaceae bacterium
ACGTTCGTGCATGCAGTAAAGAGATCGACGAATACTACGGATTACGGTTACGAGATCGGAAACTTTGTATTTGGACCAAGATTACTTGGATTTTAAAAAAAAATAAAGATGAAGAAAAAGATAATAATTTGCGGACTGATGTTTCTAGGGGGATATACAGTAAGTTATGCTCAACCCGCTGTCGAGTATTTCTATGATGCCTCGGGAAATAGAACGCAACGCAAAGTGATTCCAACTGGAATGATACTTGGCGAAATGACTGAAACGGAACGGGAGCAATTAAAAACAGAATCGGGAGAGTTTGAGTTCTCTGCGCTTCCAAACCCAACCAACTCTCTTGTATACATTCAAACAGAACAAGCCTTCCTTGAATTGGATGAGCGTGAACTTAGAATTTTCGATATGAAAGGTAATTTGATCGAAAAAAGAGTCATCAATTCTACAATAGAAGGCATCGATCTCACAAACCAATCCTCAGGATCCTACATAGTTAAATTGAGTGGTTCTGGTGGGGTATACACTGAATGGAGGATCATCAAAGAATAATGAATAAGTAAATTTTAAAATCATGAATAAATTAGTATTTGTAGCCATTGCTGCAGCGATTGGATTGGTCTCCTGTGAAAAAAAAGACCAAATTGAAGCACAATCAGCTTCGAATGATATCTCAAATCAGATCATATTGGAAGACCTAGATGTCATAACAGGTTCGATCATAACCAAAGCTCCAATTATAATTGCCCAATGGGATGAGTGGGGAAGAGCTGCTAAAAATTGCGATGGTATGGGGCTGTGCAACGTTGAATGGTTTCCGCAATTCAATAATGTTGCACCTCCACCACCACCTAATGGAGGACAGACCGTTATCGAGTTCGATCAAGCAACATCAATGTATTACATGGATATTTTATTCAGTAGCAGCATGGGATCAACGATTCCCTCTCAACTGAATACACTTCCAGTGGATTTAGATATTCCACTCGTAGGAATTGAGCAACAAATAGGTCAGCCGTTAACAATCCCGGCAGGTCAGTATCCATATGATCCGAACTTAGGATCAAATGGAGGGTACAGAATTACCCTTCAATAAATTTTGAAGTGCGCTATCTAAAAGAGATAGCGCACTTCTTTTATCAATAGACTACGACTTTTAGTCTGTTGGGATAATCACATTCATTAAAAATAGTATCATGAAATTACAATCATTTTGTATTGGACTAACACTTATTTGTGTACAGTCCATATCAGCGCAGAGCACCATTAAAACGGAAGCAACCTCAATCGGATTCGGTTCAACTACTGAGGATCTTTATATGGAAGATATTGGAAATAAAGTTTCCATTCATCTACGAAACGGTTCTTCTCCCTCTGGAGGTGCTCATCTCCAATTGAATCCTAGTGGAATATTGGAATTAACCCACCGAGAATCTGCTCCAATTGTGTTTAAAACGCTCGTACAGGAACGAATGAGAGTAGATGCAGGAGGAAATGTCGGAATCGGCACAAGTACACCTTCATATCCACTTTCAGTAAATGGGGTAATAGAATCAATGACTGGAGGAGTTAGGTTTCCAGATGGCTCCGTTCAAACTACGGCATATTTGGGAGGAGGAATCACACAAGTGGAAGACTATTTCAATGGAACTCAATATTTGAAAGTTGGAACAGGATCGATGTATTTAACAGGCCCTCTCGCACCAAGTGGAATTGGTGGTACATCCAATTATGAGATTTTTGTAAACGACGATGATCTGTATATTCAATCAAATGCGGAATCAGGAAATTATAACACATTACTAAATTCAGGTCCAAATAAGGGCTTTGTCGGAATTGGTCTCACTACGCCAACGGCAAAATCTGATTTAGAACTGTCCGCGATGAACTACGCTGAAGCAGGATCAAGAATAACTGCTCCAGGAACTTTTTATCAATCACAACAAGGACAGAATTTAGGCTTAATTCATAATCCTGATTTGTTCGTGGTTCGAAGAAGGCATGCAGTCGGATCTGGGTTTAAACCGTACTTCCATATTTTATCTAACGGGTTGATCGGAGTAGGAACCGACAGTCCCGATGCTCACTTCCATATCGTAAATGACAACGGTACGGATGTCGATGCTCATATCGAAGGATTTACACTTATAGATGGAAGTCAAGCGTCTTTGATGTTAGGATCAGAAACTGGAGCATCGCATGGTGAATGGGGAATTGAACATAATCCTATTGCAGGTGGACTCAACTTCTGGAAGCCTTTTGGAGCGACAACTGGAGGCGGAAATTATCATTTATTCATTAAAGACAATGGTAAGGTTAGTATTGGATTAGATCCTACTGAACCTTCTACATTTAACGGGGAATATAAACTATATGTTGCTGAAGGAATAATGACAGAAAAGGTACGCGTAGCTATTCGAACAACTACAGATTGGATGGATGTTGTATTTGACGACTCCTATAACCTGCTATCGCTTGATGAAGTGGAAGATTATATCCAAAAAAACAAACATTTACCAGGAGTTCCATCGGCAGAAGAGGTTGTTAGTGAGGGAATTGATATTGCTGAAATGGATGCAACTTTGTTGAAAAAGATTGAGGAACTCACACTTTACATGATTGAACTAAAACAAGAAAATGAGGACATCAAGAAGGAGTTGAAAGAACTAAAAGGAGAATAGTCTCAAAAAACGATAAATAAGCACACGATGAAAATTTATATTCTTTTCGCATTTGCCGTATCATTTTCGTTTTTCGGACTGACTCAGAATAGTGATACATTGTATTTGCCGCCCGATGAGCTGTCCGATACAATTTTGGGAGGATTAACACCATCTAATTTTCCTACCGGATTACTTCATGATCGATTACTACAAGATGATACCATCCCAGGTTACATAAAAGATTATCAGGCGAATCCTGGGATACAAAAAAGTTCAGATTTACTGTATGGTACGCTGACGGAGCTTGATAGAATGTCAGTTGGCTCTGACTTGTTTGATGTCCAGGAAATCTTCGAAGAAGCTAGCGCTGAAGTAGGAAAACATCAGTTTGATTCAGAGCGTACCGTGATCCCATTAGGGATAGTAGACTACGATTACCACGATTTGGATTTCGATCAGGGTATGGCTTCACAGCAACTTCAATTTAATGGAGTCGTACTGACGGATATGGGGACTTCAAGTGCCTCTCTTTATTCGAAGAAAAACATCCAGATGATAGCGCCAATGTATGATCTAGTCGATTTGGAAGACTTATGGTTTATTTTCAAATCAGACTGGGCGTTTGTAGATGACCAAAATAAAGCAGTGGCATCGATCCAAATTCAACAGAATGGTCAATGGATCAATATTCCCTTTGACAATCCATTTGAAGTAACGTTAAATGATACTTCCACAATTCAAACGTACACTGTAAAAGTGTCGTATACCAATCAGCAAGAATTTACGCACACAATAACTGTTCAAACCCCATATTTACCGTTAAGATCAAGTAAAGAGGGGGCTGCGGCAATTTGCGATAAAGAAGGTTGGAAAGACAACGTGTTCGAAGATGTGGAAGGAAATAAGATAGGTTGGTGCCTGATACAATCCTGCAAAACACAGCAATTGGATACAGGTGAAGACTCGTTTCATAGTCCCCTCATCTTACTTACGGGTTATCGCCCACCCGTTTTTGGACAATCGTTCGAAAAAACGTGGACGTTATATAATGATAACCATGACGATCTTCTCAATACCATGCGTCGCCATCATTTTGATGTGTTTTTAGTACGCTTCAATATACATGCACAACCCAAAAAGCATGGAATGCAGGAGTCTGCGGATTTACTCATAAAATTTCTTGATTGGGTAAATCAAAACAAGGAGGATAGTTATGCTGAAAACGTCATGCATGCGTCATCGATGGGTGCAGATATTGGTAGATTGGCATTAATGAAGATGGAACATGAACACATGACAGGTACACGTGATCATCATCATACGAGGTTGTTTAATTCCTACGATGGTAACTTCTACGGGGCGAATATACCATTGGCATACCAGTACATGGTGAAGTCTAGTGCCATTTATCCCAACTTCTCCATAGCGACAGGTCCCGGGGTAGTTAGAATGTTTTTAAACTTGTTTGTGAATTCAACGATTCGGCAGAAAACAGTTCAAGAACTATTGTCGTATCATGCCTACACTGGAGGATTGACAGCTTCACACTTTGCTTCTCCAATTCTTGAAGTGAACGTTACGCCTACTCACCATGAAAAAAGACAAGATTACCTTGATGCCTTGGATCTTTATGATAGTCATGAGAGTATTATTCCGCTACCATATTCTCCACGTAATATTGCCGTTTCATTTGGGAAGATCAGAGGAACTAACGATTTGTTATCAGAACCCAATTTCAATGCTAGTGATGACCCATGGAGAAATATTTGGCTGCCTTTTCATCGATATTATCTGAGCCCTGCAAAGTATAGTGATACAGGTTACGAAAAATTGTATCGAAATAGAGGATTCCGAATGGCTTTTTATTCAATTCCCTTTGCTATTGCACATTCCATAGATGTAAATGCGATGCAGGAAGTGGATAATGCTTCTGGATCTTATATTGCTGGTTTTGGGAATCTTGTTGAAGTGGGAGATAATGCCTATTGGCCTTATTTGCCCAATGGGCTTCAGGTTGTAACGCACAAAACTGTTCTCTCGGCTTTGGCAATTGATCAATCCTTATGGCCTAGTAATGGTACGCATACACTCGATATTCAAAGTTTTGACCTTATGTATGATAGTGAAAGTGGTTTAGGGTCGGGAACGCAATCAGACCATTATGGTTATCCTAACTTAGGTAGACCATCAGATCATTTTGATATCACCCCTTTTGAAGCAATATATATTGATAACATACCAAATGACCATATCGATCTAATCGATGATAATCCAATGGACCGAGCTATTTTAACGAATTTCTTGTTGACGGAGTATAGGCCATGGGTGTTAGGGTTGCAAAATGATCATGTTGGATCACAAGCTCGATCGTCATACACTTATCGTTCTCGAAGAATGGCTAAGCTCGCCATTCACACTGGTTTCAATGTTACTCCTACAACTGACAAGGATTATTATGTTGTAGAGCCAAATGCAGACTTGATATTGGAAGCAGGCAAGTACATTGAACTAAGACCAGGGACATACACAGAACTCGGAGCAAGAGCTCTTATTCATATTCATTATGAAGAATGTGTTGAATTGGATGCGAAATCCATCAATTTTAATTCTTCAACTTTTGAAGAATCCAGCAATCATGATGCTGTTACCTTAAAAAGGAAATCCGAGGAAGATGTTGTTGAACTATTCCCGAACCCAAGTCAGGATGGAAAATTTAAAATCAAAGTCTTGGGAAATAGTCCAATTCGAAGTATTTCTGTGTACGATTTAAAGGGAAATCTCAAATGGGAAGAGGAGATAGTCGATATGAAATCGTTCTATTCTCAAAAAACACTTGAAAGCGGAGTATATCTGGTCATTGTAGAAGTGAATGGTACTTCCAACGTGAAAAAGTTGGTAGTGTTGTAAATGTTGATCACGGTAAGCGTGTATGGTAGTTTAAAAGCAAAAAGCTCGAGATAATTGAAATATCTTGAGCTTTTCTTTTCGTGCCGTTTAGGCGAATCGAAGATTGTACGAATCGGTAGTGGCTCAATTTGCACCTTGCTTAAAATGAATTCTAACCATTGTTCAAGTAAATCCTTGATTCGTAAAGGAAAAATTGGAATTAAGCAACACTATCATTGTAAGTGTTGTGGTAAATACCAACAAGACGTTTTTTTTTATAAAAAAATATAGTTTTCAAGATGATATTCGAATCAAGAACTACAGCACAGAAGATTTAGATATTCGATCCATGTCGAGAATATTGGGTTATTCACGAGGAACAATAATTCGTAGGATATTGTACATGGCATCTAAGGTAACCAAGCCGATTTATTGTGAGAACAATCAGAGTCTAGATAAGATTTATTAATCCTGTTTTGAAAGCGTTTGTGAGGGCTTGCTGGTTTTTCAGCAAGCTTTTTTGTTTCAACCTGAAAAACTGGCAAATTGAAAAATCCAACCCTCTAAAAAACAAAAACGCCAAGGAAATTGATACTCCTTGACGTTTTCTAATCCTGCAGCCATACAGGCTTATTTTCTACTTTAAACAGTTTGCGGTCTGGACGGGACTCGAACCCGCGACCCCTTGCGTGACAGGCAAGTATTCTAACCAACTGAACTACCAAACCAATTTTCTAAATCTCTTCGAGATACTGACAACAGTCAGTCTTTGCTAGAAATTGTGTGATGCTTTTCGTTTAAAGCGTGGGCAAATGTAATACTAATTTCCTTAACGATGCAAGACTTTTTTGAAAAAAAATCAAACTTTTTTTTAAGTGCTTCTTTTTGAGGAGAAAAGAAAAAAGCCATCTCCGAAGAAATGGCTTCTCATATCGTATTTGTGTTGGTTCTTACTCCTTGATGAAGCGAACAACATCAACTGAAGTTCCGTAAGCAACGTGCACGAAGTAGATTCCTCCGTCCAAATCAGCCACGTTCATGTCCATTGATGATCCTGTTACATCTTCGAATGAACGCAATACTTGTCCACTCGCGTTTGAGATAGAAATAGATTTTACGTCAACTCCTTCCAATCCTTCAAGCGTAAACGACTCTGAAACGGGGTTAGGGAACAATTTAAAACGTTGGTTTGCGTACTCTTCAATTCCAGCTGCTGGCTGAACTTCGATAGAGTAGTAATCCAATACGTAGCTTGCTGCTGGAGTTGTTCCTCCTTCCAAGTACGCATCTACTGAAATATCTAAGTCGTATGTTCCTTCATCTCCTGGCTGAGACAATCCCGTGATTGATACACATCCAATTGTATTTCCTTCGAACGCACATCCGTCCATTGGCGATACTGTATTTTGAGCATCGTAACAGCTGTATGTATATCCTGGAGGAAGTCCAACAATACTTACCACAACAACACTATCAAATGTCAAGGTAATTGGGAATCCACCAATCGTAGTAGTCGTATCTGCTGGTACAACGTTCGTAATCAACTGATCATACGCAACACCTACAGTCGCTGGAGAGAATCCTGTTGCACTGTCTGGGTAAACTCCCGGAGAGGTATATTGTGGATCTGGAGTACACTGCGCGTTAACAGAAAGTCCTGTAACGATCGTTGCAGCAAATAATAGTAATAATCTTTTCATAGTCATGTTTTAATTAGTTATTGGGCTAAGATACGATATTTTCAAATTTCTAAAAATCAAAGGTTCATTCGCTTTCAACATTCTTTTTTTCATTTCGCGCTTGAGTTGAATTCATAGAGAACAACTCTAAAATCTTGCTAAATTTGCGCCACTCGCTCGTCGGGCTATTATATTTACGCTAGCATGAAAAAATTATATCGCTTTTTATCTCCCAAGTTTCAGACGTTTTTTTCTGAGTATCCCGTGAAGATGGTGCCTCGCTACGGACATGGAAAACCTCCACATGGTGAATTGTACGAGATTATCAATCGAAATCGAGACGAGTACAGATCATTTTTGGAGAAGACCTTGGAGTTGAAAGGGAAGATCCAAGATATCAATAAGTTGGATCAGGAAAGTGATTTGAGCTCTCCAGGCTGGAACAACGGAATGCTTCCTGGATTGGACATCGTTGGGATTTATGCCATGTTAGCGATCAAGCAACCTAAGCGTTACGTGGAGGTGGGATCCGGAAACTCTACGAAGGTGGCGTATCGCTCGAAGATCGATAATAACTTGTCGACAGAAATTACTTCCATCGATCCACAACCGCGTGCTGAAATTGACAATCTAGCGGACAAAATTATTCGTAAGCCTTTCGAAGATATTGATTATGCCGAAGTACTCGACTTGGAGGCTGGAGATGTACTCTTCATTGATAACTCACATCGTATTTTGCCGAATTCTGATGCGATGGTGTTCTTTCTAGAAATCTTGCCAAAGTTGAAAAAAGGAGTGATTGTTCACATTCACGATATCTACCTTCCATACGATTACCCACAGTTTATGTGTGATCGATTCTACACGGAGCAATACGGTTTGGCAATGTATATTTTGGCGAACCCAGAGAAGTACGCTACCATTCTACCGAATTATTTCATTTTCGAAGATAAAGAGCTATCAGAATTAATCTCTCCGATGTGGGATCATCCAAATTTGGAAGGAGTAGAGCAACACGGTGGATCATATTGGTTGGAAATTCGCTAGTCGAAGCGAAAGCGACCAGATCGTTTTTGCCAAAAGTCGATGGCTTTTCGCGTACGACTTATATCGCGTTCATCAATGTCAAAGGTGTAATCTTCATTACCAGAAATCTGAAGTGTATCATCTAATTTCATGGAGTGAATGTCTCGCCATAGAAGGAGTTTTCCTTTTCTTCCCGGAAGCTGTAAACCGTCTTCAAATGTTTTAATGGAATCCACAAAGATGTTGAGTTGATTCGATAAGAGAAGGATACATTGAATTGCCAACAAGGTCGAAGTCGTATGACGTTTTAAATTCAAATCTTCAAGTAGGTCATAGTATTGAAGAGCAAGAACTCCACCTGTAATCAGAAGCACAGCGACTGCAATTTTTCCAATCGAGCGGTTTTGTTGAATTCGAAGGTATTCGGTGGCTTCTTTTAACCATTTTCGGTCGTGCAGATATCGAATCAATCCCAGAATTGCGGCCAGAGCAATCAGTAGGGGGAAGTAGAGCCAAGAATCAATCCAATTACCAGCAATGGCTAAAGCTATGAAGCTTAGGTCGAGCCAGCGTGTTTCTATTCGTGTGATAAAGGAGAAGCGGTTATTCATG
Organism: Crocinitomicaceae bacterium; assembly: GCA_041582905.1. Lineage (GTDB taxonomy): Bacteria > Bacteroidota > Bacteroidia > Flavobacteriales_D > Crocinitomicaceae > UBA4466. The sequence continues at coordinate 8,861 of JBFHGY010000051.1, forward strand.
CGAAGCTTATTTCTGAACTACTTCAATGGTCTTTTCCCAATTTTCTGTTTTGGCAACACCCGATTTATTTTTGATCGAAAGCGTTCCTTTGATGACATGTGTGCCAGCTTCAAGTCCAGAAATGTCCACTTTTGCCGTTCCATTCCCTTCATAGCTCACCTTGACATTCTCGTGTGAGGTAATTTCCAAGGTGGGTTCGTTATAAGAATCGAGCGCAGCTATGTAGGCGACCAAGGTACACGCTTCACCTTCCTGAATGAATTCTGCTCCTTCCACTACAGGTCGAATTGTATTAAAACTGTACGAGCAGCTTGCAACTTTTGATTTCCATTGAGCCAAAGCCAAGGCTCGTGCAGAAAGTAATTTGTGTTGCAAGGTGGTCAAGATCGAAAGGTTGGTAATGAGGGCACCACTTTCTAAGAGTTGAGATTCCACGCGAGCATTGTCAATTAACGTGAAAATATCGAGGAGTACCATTTTATCTTCTTTATAGTTGACCTTTCCGTCTTTGTTCATTTGTTGGAAGACCTGTTCTTGATAATCGGCATTACTACTATAGTCGTAAACAGTTTCTACTTTGTTCACATAATACAAATCTTCACCGTAAAAAGCGGGATAATTTCCAACCGCTTCTATCATCGCTTGGCGATAGTTTTCTATCGTAGTGATCATTTCCTCGGACTCTCTTGGATAAACAATTGTCTTTCCTAAGGGTTTTGGAAGGGCGAATAAATTTAATCGGTCAGGATACGATCCTTCTCCTTTCGATGACAGAATGGATGTGTACAAGTATTTTTCATTATCAACAGATTCATTGATCATTCGTTCTTTTAGAGCGTCGATGTAATCGATAATTTCCTCCGTTTTTTCATTAATGTGATCCATGCGATCAGCAACAGCTTTCAATTTAGAACGCTTTCTTGCCAAGTCTTCTGATTTACTCCCAGCAATTTCAGACTTGATGTCCGAGATATAACTTTGACCTCTATCTGTTTGATGGGTGTTCATCGTCTGCATCTCATTTTCCATCGTCAAAATAACTTTCGTAAGATGACTCGGTTCGTTTTGAGAGAAGGTAAGATGGATGAAAAAACTAGCTAAAAGTAAAAGTGCGTATTTCATGAAATGATCTTTTCAATTTGTTGAACGCCTAAAGATAAGAGAATGATGTGGTTTGAGGACATGTTCCATCCCTCAGGTGAAGATGAAGCTTTTCCTCTTGTGTAATGATTGTATCAGGCTGTGAATAAAATAAAAAGTCACTTTAGTGTCAAAATGACACTAAAGTTTTTATCTTGGTGATCTATGAAAACGATTTACTTGATGTGCATGGCCTTGGCACTTTCTCTTCATCTCAAGGCACAAGACTTCCAGCATGTAGAACCAGGATTTTGGTGGTCGGGAATGAATCGATCGAGCATTGAAGTGATGTTTCACGCAGAAAATATTGGCGATTACTCGGTGAGCAGTTCCGATTTACGCATTGAGCAGGTAGTAAAAACGGAGAATAACAACTTCGTTTTCGTTTCATTCGATACAAAAGGACATGCTCCAGGAAAGTACCAAATCAATTTTTCAACTACCTCGGGGAAAACGAAACACTATCAGTTTGAA
>JBFHGY010000052.1:0-10386 GCA_041582905.1 Crocinitomicaceae bacterium
CATTACCCACTTAAATCAAAAACATGAACAACATTTCGGACCTAACACTTAAAGAAGCCAGAAAATTCTTAAAGGATATTGGCGACAAAGAAGGAGCTAAAGAAATCAAACAAATCATTAAGGAAAATCCAGAGAAAGCAGAAATGCTCGTTTCTGAAACAATGGACAAGCAATTTAATCAAGTATGGAAAATCAAAGAACATGCTTACGGTTTTCTGGATGTTGAGAACGAAAAAGATGGAAAAATTCCAATCGTGAATGCTCTGACTATGGATGCAGATCTCAGTTTGAAAGGTGAACGAATTAACATTCGAATTGGAAATATTTACATCGAACGCTACCCAGGATTCTTTGGAGGTGAACATGAAATCCTATTTGAATTTAAGGCGAAGCATGCTCCAGAAGGAAGTGCTGAAGACGAAACGATTCAGTACACACAGAAATATACGCTTCGCAATAAAGGTGGAGGGGGAAAAAGTGGTCTTTCGATCATGAAAGGGTTGCGCGTTCCTAATAACGGAATCGACTTCTATCTAAACACGATCTACCTCAGTAATGAAAATGAAGAGAAATTCTTACGTTTCCTTGAAAATGGCATTTTCACCTCCGGTTTAGAACTTATTCCAGGTGCGAACCCTGTTTTGAAACAAGTGACCGGATACGCTTCAGGAATCACACAATACCTCATTGATGAGAAAAAGAGCAAAATCATTCAGGAAATTGGACTCGGTTTTGATTTTGCTGGGAATACAGAAGTAGCTAGTCTGAAAAATGGAACGTACGTAGCCGTGCAAGCACATCGACAAGTACTCAACTGGTCCGATTGGTATTACGACATGGATAACTCGCTGATCCAACCTTACGACGAATCTTTGGGGCGACTTCCATATAATCATATTACCTTTGTAGTATCGAAACACGAAGAGGAGAACGATTGATCCTCATAAATACTTTGAGCCAACTATTCGAAAATGACCACTAACAAGAGACAACTTCCGGTGCTCTTACCCAAAAAGGGTGGAGTTCGTTACATCTTACGTGCGATATATTCCATCACCAATTTTGCCAAAGCATCTGTGCTTAGCATTGTGATACTGCTCGTAATTCTGCTGCTTCTCACTCAAATGGAGCAGGCATTTACAATGCTCTTGCGTATGATTGAAACAGGGAGAATTTCACTTTTCTTGAGTTTCATTCTCATTAATCTATTGGCTATTAGCCTCTCCCACTACCCTATTTACACATATTACGCTGGAAACTTAAACAACAGTCGCAAGTTTGTGTCATGGAGAAAGGAACATCCGTTCAAACAGAAATGGTTGAATTGGGTAACCGTTTATACCTACAAACCTATAAGCGATAAGCGCTATGTAAAAGATATCTACGCTAATATTTTAAGACAATACCTAGGACTTTCGGTGTACGTTATCTGGGCCATTTTTATCTTCTCGACCTACTATCCAAACTTACAGTACTCCGTGGATACATTCTGGATCGAAGTGATTCGCTGGAGCTCCGTTCTCTTTGCTGCGTTCGCGTTTCTTTCCTATGCTTACTTCAAGCGAAAATTGAGTCCACTTCACTCAAGTATTGAAAAACGATCCGCCATTTACCGTCGGGTTGGTGTCTACTACTTCTTTTCCTCTTCTCTCTCGATTGTATTACTGGCGCTGGTTCTTTTCAAGGGGAACCTGTTTAATCCTGGTGGACTTATCCTTTTGTTGCTCACCATCTTTACCATGATGCTGAATTTTGCTTTCTTTCGATTGGTCCGCCCGAGACTACGTCATGTTTTACGTACGCTCAAAAACGATGGACTCCGCAACTCCACCTTTTTCCTTTTACTTATTCGCCGAATTGAAAAATCCTCTAATTATCTAGTTGCTTTCGCCATCGCTTTTTGCATCTGTGCCCTCTCCATCTTGTACTTCAACATCGCGAGTATTTACGGTTGGCTATTACCCAATGGGATCGTGATCGTAATGATGTATCTCTATTTCTACTTTTTTATCATTAGTTACTTCGGTAAATATTACTTCGTTAAATATTCGATTTCACAGAAACAGAAGGAAGCAGGAGTAGAAATGACGCATTTGAATTCGCGTTCCTTCAAATTGACAACATCGGCTATTGTTCTTCTGGCAATTTCGCTTACCCTTGGAATGAATACCGAATCCCATCTAAATGAATTAACTGTCATGGAGGTGTCAAACATCGAAAATGACGGTATTTCATTAACTGATTTCACGAAACGTGTGGAAGCCATGCCTGATACCGTTTTCTTCATTTCTTCTCACGGAGGAGGATTGAAAGCGAATACTTGGACGCTCATGGTTTTGCATCGCCTACAGGAGATTTCTCGAGATAAGTTGATGAACCAGACAGTTGCCATGTCGGGAGCCTCAGGAGGATCTTTGGGCCTTGCTCTGTTCGGGTCTGTATATGGAGAATTCGGGGATCGTCCAAAAAAGATGGATCAAGTCATTCGAACTATTCGCAATGACAATTATGCTTCTACGGACATTTCCATGCTTTTCGGCTTAGATCTAGCCCGTATTTTTTATCCATTCAATCAGTTATCTTCTTCGCGCGATCGCTCCTACTACGGAATGCGAAAATACCAGGAGAACATGAAAGCAGAAGAAACGATATCGCTGCAAGACTTGACGTATCGGAAATACTGGGAAACGCTCAGCACGACGAAACATCCCTTGCCTGCACTGATTATGAATACAGCTGCTACAAACGGAAGACGAGGAATTTTTTGTTCGATCAACACTCCAGCGTTCGATTCCATATTTCCTTACGCTCAAAACTTATCTGACCTGAAAACAGAAAATGGAAAAGATGGATCGATCTCCTTCCTTCAAGCCGTTTCTACCACGAACCGCTTCCCTATTTTTAGTCCTGTTGCCAAAATCAAAGGATCAGGACACTTCATTGATGCGGGAGCGATTGACAACAGCGGAATTCTGGGATGTTGGGACTTATTTCTCTATCTCAACGACATGAAATTACTCAAAGGGAAAACGATCGTTTTCGTTGACATCGATAACAGCAAAGGAGGATACGCTGAGTTACTGTTTGAACAATTCCTTGAAGCAACAGGGAGAAACGATTTCCTGATCGATGAGAACGAAAAATCATCCATCGGTGCCAACCTTCAAACGGGATTGAGTTTGAATAAGATTCCGGGATACCTCGATGACTTCCTTTGCAATTACACTTCAAAATTCAAGCACTTGAACTACAATCGGATTGTATTACCTCACAAAATATCCATCACCGACATCGAACAAGTGATTGACGGAAAATTCTGTGATTTCCCAAAAGGAAACTTCCGCTCTGAACTCATCGCATTCTTGGAAAAACACAATGAAAAAATCCTGAAGATTACAGAAAAAGACAATGGATTTTTCCAAGACTGGAATTGTTATGAACCCGTTTTGTCCCGCCAGTTGAGCGCTAGTAATATTCAGTATTACGATCGAATCATTGACAGCGATTTGACGATGATTGGCGAGTTGGAAACCTTATTGAAATAGTTGGTGCTTAAGGCCTTAACGTATTTTAGTTGTCAAAGCATCCGATCCAAACTTCGATACTGCACCGCCTCAGCTATATGACGCGTTTCGATATTCATTGCTCCGTCTAAATCCGCGATTGTCCGTGCAACCTTCAAAATGCGATCATACGCTCTCGCGGAAAAACCAAATTTCTCCATGGCGCGTTTGAGGATATCTGCACTTTGCGAATCGAGTTGACAGTAGTTGCGGATTTGTTTGGAGGACATGTCGGCGTTGGATTTGGATGGTTGGGATTCGGGGTTCGAGAGCCTCACCCCTCCTGTACTCGTTTGGGATTTCATCTCTGCTTCGAAGCGTTGGTGTTGGATCTCGCGAGCCTTATTGACACGTTTTCGAATCACTTCACTCGTTTCTCCTGAACGTTCTTCTCGCAGCTCCGTGTACGAAACAGGCGTTACTTCGATGTGGATATCGATGCGATCCAAGAGTGGCCCCGATACTTTATTCAAGTAGCGCTCGACGGTTCCTGAGGGACACGTGCATTCACGGTCGGGATGGTTGTAATAACCGCAGGGACAAGGATTCATCGCGGCGATTAAAACGAAGTTTGCGGGGAAATCAATCGTAAAGCGCGCACGGGAAATCGTCACCATTTGATCTTCCATCGGTTGGCGCATCACTTCCAATACTTGACGCTTGTATTCGGGCAATTCATCCAGAAATAACACTCCATTGTGAGCCAGTGAAATTTCTCCGGGTTGAGGATAGCCTCCACCGCCGACCAATGCGACATCAGAAATAGTGTGGTGTGGTTTACGAAACGGTCGATCTTCTACCAAACCTTGATTCTTCGCAAGTTTCCCGACTACAGAATGAATTTTCGTCGTTTCTAATGCTTCGTCGAGCGTCATAGGCGGCAAAATAGTCGGTAGTCGTTTTGCCAGCATTGACTTTCCTGCTCCGGGAGGACCAATTAAAATGACATTGTGTCCGCCAGCCGCAGCAATTTCAAACGCTCGTTTGCAATTCTCTTGCCCCTTCACATCCGAAAAATCAATCGCTGAAATTGCGTGCTGCAAACTCAGGTTTCGTTCCACCCTTTGAACAGGTAAAATCTCTAGGTTATCATTCAAAAAGTCAACTGCTTCTCTTAATGTTTGAACAGGAATCACCTCCAAACCATCTACCATGGCGGCTTCTTGCGCATGCTTTTTAGGCAAAATGACACCTTGAAATCCTTCCTCTTTCGCTCGAATTGCAATAGGTAGAATCCCTTTCATGGGCTTTACGTTTCCATCTAATGAAAGCTCTCCCACAATCATGAAACGCGAAAGCTTTTCTGGTTCTACCTGATCACTCACTGCCAATATTCCCAGAGCAATAGGAAGATCGAAGGTCGCTCCCTCTTTCCGAAGATCGGCAGGTGCCATGTTAATCGTTAATTCTCGACCTGAGGGATACTTTAAATTGAGATTTGTTAGTGCTGCTTTAATTCTTTGTTGCGATTCTTTTACTGCGGCATCCGGCAATCCAACGAGAAAAAAATTAATTCCCTGCGCAATATTAACTTCAATTGTAATGGTTTTGGCATCTACCCCAAACAGGGCTGCACCGTAGGTTTTGACTAGCATTTTAGTGGTATTTGTAGGTTATGTTCTATTTAAGTTAGTCAAAAAGTTTCGATTCACCACCGAAGAAATGATCAAAAAAAGGACAAAAAAAATCACCCTGACGAATTCCGCCAGGGTGATTTCTTAAAGATTATTGAGAGGTGATCCTAGTGCATCACTTCCACTTGAACAGCGTTCGTTCCTTTTTCGCTTTGGATGTACAAAGTGTACATTCCTGCAGCTACTCCTGCAACGTCAACCGCTACTTCTGACGCATTTGATTTCACTTCTTGCGTAAGTACTACACGACCATTCAAATCTGTCAATGTGATGGTTCCAGAAGTAATTTCTTGAGCCAATCTTACTGTGAACTGATCGTTTGCTGGGTTCGGGAATACTGTTGCATCCAACAAAGCCTCTTCATTCAATCCTAATCCACAATCGAAATCAGGACGAATAACAATCGCTCTTGGAGATGCCAAGTAGAACAAGTCACCTGTTCCGTTGTATCCGTATACCATTTGCTCAGGCACCGACTGACCGTACATAAATGCAACATCATCTGCTCCTGAAGCAGCACCACCGTAGTGTCCTGCAACCACCAAAATTTCTTCTCCAGCAAAAACATCCGCAGGAAGAAGCATTCCAATTGAAATAATTTGTCCGAGATCAGATGACTGAACCAAGTAAGAATCTGTTGCACCACGCAAAACAAATTCACCTGCTACTGGATCATACGCATATACCTCTGCAAAAATATCTTTGTTTGCATTTTGCGCTTGATCTGCAATACCAATTTGAACACACTCAACTACATCGTCATTCGTTACTTCGTAAATGTTACCAATTTTGAAAGGTTGACCTGTATTTGAAGAGAAGTTTGAAATCGCTCCTGTTGATTGACTTCCAGATGTCAAATTATCCAACCCTAAAAGAGAATTGGTGATTTCAACACTGTCTGTGAATGTGTTGTTCGTCATGTTTCCATCTGTACCAGAAGTTGATGATGCATCCGCAGTGATATCATACATTCCCACTACAGCTGGCGTCCAACTTGTAGAAGACGTTACTGTATCTGTTGCAGCACTAGCAATCGAAATAGGTGTTCCTGATCCAGAGAAAACTGAACCTGCTGTTCCTGAAACATCAATCGCAGCATCACATCCATCTAATTGTGCACCTGTATTGTTTGTCAATTCTGAGTAGAAAGTAACAGGTCCTGTTTGTGACAAAGGAATTTTGTAGTACTGGTATCCGAAGTTACCCATTCCCCACCATGTATCGTTCATTGCGATATCAAAAGGATCTGCCTCGCTCAATGCGATATCATCAATCATCCAGAAGTAAACACGAGCACTCCATCCAAAACGCAAGTAAACAGTCGACTGTGAGGCTGCTACCGTTGAAATATTCAATGTGACCAACTGAGGATCTGGAGAAGCCAAGTTATTTCCTTGTCCACCTGATACGTCGTAAGTTGTCCAGTTGATGCTATCATTACTCACTTGTACATTCAAGGTAATTCCATTGTTGTAACGGAAAAACTGTTCAAAACTCAAAATTACAGATGAGTGTGTAGAACAATCGATGGCATCTGTTCCGAAATACGAACTTAAGTATTGGTAGTTCGCCCCAGATGGCTGACCGTATGTAAAGTGATTTGCTGAATCGGCATCAACGATAAGGAATCCGTTTCCACCAGTTGTTGAGTTAATTCCTGGAGCAGCAGCTGTTGTTCCTCCAGTACTAAAATTCCCCCATGAACCGTCTGTTGAGTATACCCAAGGACAAATTCCTGAGCTATCGATTACCGCCCAAGAAGAAGGGAATCCTCCACCGAAATCTTCCTGCCAAAATGGTGTTGCACGATTCGAATTATTCGCCGCAATTGGCTTAGCAGAAGGACGAGAAATTTCCTTTGCTACGCAATCCTGCTCTAAAGCAGTGTTTTGAGCCATTACCCCATAGGACAATAATACAGCTCCAAACAGTAAAATCTTTTTCATAAAAATTGATTTAGTTCTTAATATTCATTCAGTTAGAGCCAAGATATGAAAAATAAAAAAACCGATATCTAAAAAGATACCGGTTCCTATATTTTTTTAACGAACGAATTAACGTTTGTGTAATTTATCGCTAGAAACAGAAATTCTCTTTCTACCTTTACGACGTCGCGCTGCTAATACACGTCTTCCATTTTTAGTTGCCATACGACTACGGAATCCGTGCTTATTTCTTCTTTTTCTTTGCGATGGCTGAAACGTTCTTTTGCTCATGATATATCTTTATTAATGCTCTAAGTCAAAATTGGAATGCAAAGATAAGCATATTTTCCATTCTCCAAAATGTTTCGCAGAAACTTTACACAAAAATCGTCATTTCATCCAAATTTCCACGGGATAGGGTTATTTTTGTCGACTCAGAAAGAAAGAAAATGGCAAAAAAACGGAACTCAGAGCGTGTTGAACGTCCAACAAAGGAATCGATTCAGAAAGCAAAGGGGATTTTTAGGTACATGCGACCTTATCGTGGAATGTTCCTAATCGGTTGGATTTTCTTGGTACTATCCGCCTCGGCTGGAATGATCTTTCCTTTTTTAATGGGACAATTGTTAGGAACAGGGGCTTCTTCTACTCCGTCATTGGCCGACAGCATACAAGCCATTGATCTAAATAATGTTAGTACGGTCGTAATGGCACTGTTTATTTTATTTGGAGCACAGTCGATTTTTTCTTTCTTCCGTGTGATCATTTTTACGAATGTTACCGAAAATACCTTACGTGACATTCGCAAAGACGCATTTTCTCGATTGGTACACATGCCAATGGATTTCTTCAATCAGAATAAAGTGGGAGAATTAACGAGTCGTATTTCTTCAGACATCACACAGGTTCAAGACACACTCCGAACAACGATTGCTGAATTTTTTAGGCAAATCTTTACGATCATTTTCGGGATCGCTGTTCTCGCCATTATTTCATGGAAGTTAGCATTGATTATGCTCGCATCTGTTCCTGTTGTAGCAATTGTAGCAGTTTTCTTTGGTCGATTTATTCGAAAACTCTCCAAAGAAGCGCAGTCGGAAACGGCTAACTCTAACGCTATCTTGGAAGAATCCTTGATGGGAATATCCAACGTAAAGGCGTTCACGAACGAGTCGATGTTGGTAGGGCGATTTGTTAAAGCGATTGACCATATTCGCAAGCTCAATGTAAAAAGCGGACTTTGGCGTGGAGCCTTTGTTTCCTTCATTATTTTCTGTGTTTTCGGAGCGATTGTATTGGTGATTTGGCAAGGAATTTTGATGACACAAGGTCCAGATCCAAGTTTGAATCCGAAAGATTTCTTCTCCTTCATTATGTACACCATTTTCATGGGAGCTTCTATTAGTGCGATTCCTGACATGTATGCCAGTATTCAGAAAACGATTGGAGCGACGGAGCATTTGATGTCGATTATTCATGAAGATAGTGAAGAAGAATTGATGACTGGAGAGCTGAAACCTTCAATTTCGGGAAGAATTCGATTTGAAAATGTTCAATTCTCGTATCCACAGCGAAACGATGTAGAAGTATTGAAAGGAATTAACCTAGACATTCAAGAAAATCAAACCATCGCGCTCGTTGGATCATCAGGAGCTGGAAAATCAACTATTGCTTCCCTCCTATTGAACTATTATCCCTTAACAGGAGGATCTATTTTATTTGATGACAACTCGATCGAGCATATTGATGTGAAGCACCTTCGTGAACACATGGCGATTGTTCCTCAGGAAGTTCTCTTATTCGCGGGAAGTATTCGTGAGAACATTTTATTCGGAAGAGAAGATGCGACAGATGAAGAAGTGATTGCAGCAGCAAAACAAGCCAATGCATGGAAGTTCATTGAGTCTTTCCCAGAAGGATTAGATACAGCCGTTGGAGATCGTGGAGTTCAATTATCTGGAGGACAGAAGCAGCGAATTGCCATTGCTCGTGCGATTTTGAAAAATCCAACCATTTTGATTTTGGATGAGGCCACTTCAGCTTTGGATTCTGAATCGGAAAAATTGGTTCAAGATGCGCTTCAAACCTTGATGCAAGGACGTACTTCAATTGTGATTGCGCACCGATTGTCTACCATTCGTTCAGCAGACACGATTTACGTCATGGACGAAGGAGAAATTGCCGAATCAGGAACACATGACGAATTGATTTCAAAAGAAGGTGTGTACTCGAAGTTAGTGCAATTGCAGACGGTTGAGCAAGGAGCTTGATATACACTTCCCTGTTTTATCACTCCTGCCAAAAAACTAAATGCTCACCCAAATGATTTGAAGTTGAGTCTTCAACTTGGTTTCTAATCGATGCTTCAATCGATCTGCTTTTTCTTCTTCAAACTCGGCATCAACCACCTCAATGAAATACTGTGAAAATCCAGAATTATCATTGTAGACTAAATCATTTATTGCTGTTTCTTCTCCGCAACATAATGAAATCATTTCCATATTTTCAAAGTAGGATTCATATGCAATACTCATAAGCTCCGACCAATAGTCCATTTCCATTACCTGTCCACATTTCGGACATGAAACAGACTCAAACCCTTGTCCAGAAGTATGAAATTGAATTTTCTCCTTCAATATAGAAATCACCTCATTGTAAGGGAATTCACTTACAACGATATCAACTGCTTCGGTTTGAAGAGTGGAACTTGGAATAAACTTGGCTTCATAAGGATAAAACAGTAAACTATGACCTGAATAAGTTGCTTCTTTCGGCTTCACAACTATTTCATTCTTATTTTTCGCCATCACCCCAGATTAACAAAAAAACAGAGTTCAAGACCTTACTTCATCACAACTTCTGCAACAGGCGCTACAGCTTCCATCATCTTTGCACAGGCAATGGCTCCGTATGTTCCTGCCGCATATCCAACTACCGCTAAAATGGCCCCAACACTCGCCAATGATGGGTGAAATGCTGCTGCGACAATAGGTGCCGATGCTGCTCCTCCTACATTTGCTTTCGATCCAACCGCAATAAAGAAGAACGGTGCTTTGATGATTTTCCCAACAAGGAAAAGCAGCCCAACGTGAACCAACATCCAAATAATTCCTACGAGGATCAATTGTGGCTCTTCAATCGCTTTGGACAACTCCATCTTCATACCGATTGTTGCTACAAGAATGTAGATGAACACACTTCCGATCTTCGAAGCTCCCGCTCCTTCGTACTTACGCAGTTTCGTTGCTGATAGAATAAGTCCGC
>JBFHGY010000053.1:0-10290 GCA_041582905.1 Crocinitomicaceae bacterium
AAAAAAGGCAACCTTCCTTTCGGAAAGCTGCCTTCTTCTTTTATTAACTAAGTGACGTTTGAGAACAAACGCTACAAATTATTCCTCTATTACTTCAGCGTCGCTGGCAAATTCTTCCAATTTTTCTTTGGAACCAACTACTACTTTTTGGAATTTACGTACTCCCGTTCCTGCTGGAATCAAGTGACCAACAATTACGTTTTCTTTCAATCCAAGTAGTTCGTCTTCTTTACCACTGATTGCTGCTTCGTTCAATACTTTCGTTGTTTCCTGGAACGATGCCGCAGAAATAAACGATTGTGTTTGAAGCGAGGCACGTGTAATACCTTGCAACAATGGTGTAGACGTTGCTGGAACTGCATCTCTTGCTTCCACTAGTGCTAGATCTGTTCTTCTCATTTGAGAATTCTCATCACGTAATCTTCTTGCAGAAACGATTTGACCAGCTTTCAACGTTGTCGATCCTCCTGGATCAGTAATTACCATCATTCCATAGATAGAATCATTCTCTTCCATGATATCCGCTCTGTGAACAGATTGTCCTTCCAAGAAGCGTGTATCTCCAGCGTCAACAATTTGCGCTTTCAACATCATCTGACGTACAATCACCTCGAAGTGTTTGTCGTTGATCTTCACCCCTTGTAGTCGGTATACCTCTTGAATTTCATTCACTAGGTATTCCTGTACTTTAGTTGGACCTTCAATATTCAAGATATCACGAGGAGTAATTGCTCCTACAGACAAGGCTTGTCCCGCACGAACGAAGTCGTTCTCTTGTACCAAAATGTGTTTCGAAAGTGGAACGAGGTACTTACGTACATCACCTGTTTTCGACGTAATTTTGATTTCGCGGTTACCACGTTTGATTTTACCGTACTCAGCTACACCATCGATCTCAGACACTACTGCCGGGTTAGATGGGTTACGCGCTTCGAACAACTCAGTTACACGTGGAAGACCTCCGGTGATATCCCCAGACTTACCAGCCTTACGTGGGATTTTAACCAAGATCACACCTTCTTCAATTGCATCTCCTTCACTTACCGAGATGTGTGCATCCACTGGGATACTGTACTCGCGAAGAATTTCTTTTGATTTAGGATCGATGATGTGAATTGCTGGGTTCTTCTTCTTATCACGTGATTCTGTAATTACTTTCTCTGTAAATCCAGTTTGCTCATCCACCTCTTCACGGAAGGTCAATCCTTCGATAATGTTATCGAAAACAATTTTCCCTTTCACCTCGGAGATGATCACGGCGTTATATGGGTCCCACTTACAGATTACGTCACCACGCTTCAAAGTGTCTCCACTTTCCACCATGATTTCCGCACCATAAGGAATGTTACCAGTCATGGTAATGTTTCCTTTGGCATCTGTCAATTTCAATTCAGCAGAACGACCAACAACAACAGTTACTTTCTCACCGTCCTTGTTTTTACGCTCCAATGTTCTAAGCTCATCGATTTCGATAGTACCAGAAGACTTCGCTTTCAAGTCAGATTCATCTGCAATGTTCGATGCCGTACCCCCAACGTGGAATGTACGAAGTGTCAACTGTGTACCAGGCTCCCCGATTGATTGGGCAGCGACTACACCAACAGAATCTCCGATTTGTGCATTTCGGTGTGTTGCCAAGTTTCGTCCGTAACATTTCGAACAAACTCCACGACGCATTTCACACGTCAATACCGATCTGATTTCAACTTCATCAATCTCTGCTGCCTGAATTGCTTCAGCGATATCTTCAGTCACCAATTCTCCAGCTGCAACAATTAGTTCGTCTGTATCTGGAACGTATACATCATTTACAACTGAACGACCAAGAATACGATCGTACAATGGCTCAACGATTTCGTCATTTTTCTTTAATGGAGTAGCAATGATACCTCTTAATGTACCACAATCCTGCGCATTGATAACAACGTCTTGAGCAACGTCAACCAAACGACGAGTCAAGTAACCTGCATCGGCCGTTTTCAAGGCTGTATCGGCAAGACCTTTACGGGCACCGTGAGTAGAGATAAAGTACTCAAGAATCGAAAGTCCTTCCTTAAAGTTCGAAAGAATTGGGTTTTCGATAATGTCTTGCGACGACGCTCCCGATTTTTGTGGTTTCGCCATCAGACCACGCATACCAGACAACTGACGAATTTGCTCTTTCGATCCACGTGCACCAGAATCGTACATCATGTAGATTGAGTTAAATCCTTGCTTGTCGTTTTTCAACTGCTCCATCAACGTGTGCGTCAATCGAGAGTTTGTATGCGTCCAGATATCAATAATTTGGTTGTAACGCTCGTTGTTCGTAATAAGACCCATGTTATAGTTGTCCATTACTTCTTTAACGTCATTTTCCGCTTTATCAACCAATGCCACTTTCTCTTCAGGAACGATAATATCATCCAAGTTGAATGACAATCCTCCAACGAAGGCCATGTGGTATCCTAGTTCTTTAATCTCATCCAAGAAGTGAGCAGTTCTAGATGTTCCACAGATTTTCAATACATGTCCGATCATATCACGAAGTGCTTTCTTCGTCATTACACCGTTAATGTAACCTGCTTCAACTGGAACTTTCTCGTTGAAGAGAACACGTCCACATGTCGTTTCGATCATTTTCGTAACGATTGCACCGTTCTCATCTAAATCTTGTGTTTTTACCGTAATCGCAGCGTGAAGATCCAACGCACCTTCGTTGTGTGCAATGATTACTTCTTCAGGCGAGTAGAAAACTCCACCTTCACCCTTCACGATAACATCTCCATCTGATTTTTTGGCCTTTGTAATGTAGTAAAGACCCAATACCATATCCTGAGAAGGTACGGCAATCGGAGCCCCGTTTGCAGGGTTCAAGATGTTATGAGAAGCCAACATCAATAGTTGTGCTTCCAAAATAGCCGCGTTACCAAGTGGCAAGTGAACCGCCATCTGGTCACCGTCGAAATCGGCGTTGAAGGCTGTTGTTACCAATGGGTGAAGTCGAATTGCTTTTCCTTCAATCAATTTAGGTTGGAATGCTTGGATACCCAATCTGTGAAGAGTTGGGGCACGGTTCAAAAGAACAGGATGTCCTTTCAAAATGTTCTCCAAAATATCCCAAACAACTGGCTCTTTTCTATCAACAATTTTCTTTGCAGACTTCACTGTTTTCACAATACCACGCTCAATCATCTTACGGATGATAAATGGTTTGTACAACTCAGCCGCCATTCCTTTTGGAAGACCACATTCGTGCAATTTCAAGTCTGGTCCTACAACGATTACCGAACGTGCCGAGTAATCCACACGTTTACCGAGCAAGTTTTGACGGAAACGTCCTTGCTTCCCTTTCAATGAATCAGAAAGAGATTTCAATGGACGGTTAGATTCCGTTTTCACTGCTGATGACTTACGCGAGTTATCGAACAATGAATCAACCGACTCTTGAAGCATACGTTTTTCGTTACGCAAAATCACCTCTGGTGCTTTGATTTCGATCAAACGCTTCAAACGGTTGTTACGGATAATTACACGACGGTAAAGGTCGTTCAAATCCGAAGTTGCAAATCGACCTCCATCCAATGGAACAAGTGGACGCAATTCTGGTGGAATCACCGGAACTACCTTCACGATCATCCATTCTGGACGGTTTTCGATACGTGACTGCGAATCTCTCATCGCTTCCACTACTTGCAAACGCTTCAATGCTTCGTTTTTACGTTGTACAGAAGTTTCTGTATTCGCTTTGTGACGAAGATCGTAAGACGTTGCTTCCAAATCCATTGTTCTCAACAAATCGTAAAGTGCTTCCGCACCCATTTTTGAGATGAATTTATTTGGATCTGTATCTTCCAAGTATTGGTTTTCTTTTGGAAGTGTATCAAGGATATCCAAGTACTCTTCTTCCGTCAAGAAATCCATACGGTTCAACTCTTCTCCATCTTCACGCGTTGCGATACCCGCTTGGATAACCACGTAGCGCTCGTAATAGATGATTTGATCCAACTTCTTAGTTGGAAGTCCGAGAAGGTAACCAATTTTGTTTGGCAACGAACGGAAGTACCAGATGTGTGCTACAGGAACAACCAATGAAATGTGTCCCATACGCTCACGACGTACTTTCTTTTCCGTTACTTCTACACCACAACGGTCACAAACGATTCCTTTGTATCGGATTCTTTTGTATTTCCCACAGTGGCATTCGTAATCTTTAACAGGCCCGAATATACGCTCGCAGAACAAACCATCTCTTTCAGGTTTGTACGTACGATAGTTTATTGTTTCTGGCTTAAGTACTTCACCACTTGATTTCTCGAGGATCATCTCTGGAGATGCCAACGAAATCGTGATTTTGTTGAAGTTACTCTGTCTTTTTGGTGTATCTTTTCTGTAAGCCATAATATTGCTTATTTCTTTAATTCGGTGATTAATCCATTGTGACGTTTAGACACAATCCTCGTAGCTCGTGCAACAATACGTTGAATGACTCAGGAATTCCTGGCTCAGGGATGTTGTCTCCCTTCACGATTGCTTCGTATGCTTTCGCACGACCAATCACGTCATCCGACTTCACTGTTAAGATTTCTTGCAAGATGTTTGCAGCTCCGAACGCCTCAAGCGCCCAAACCTCCATCTCACCAAATCTTTGACCTCCAAACTGAGCCTTACCACCAAGAGGTTGTTGAGTAATCAACGAGTAAGGTCCGATTGAACGAGCGTGCATCTTATCGTCTACCATGTGAGAAAGTTTCAACATGTAGATGATACCAACAGTTGCTGTTTGGTGGAAGCGCTCACCTGTTCCTCCGTCGTACAAGTATGTTTTACCTGAACGTGGAATTCCAGCTTTGTCTGAGTAAGCATCAATTTCAGAAGGGTGCGCACCATCGAAAATAGGTGTAGCAAACTTCATCCCTAGCTTCTCTCCAGCCCATCCAAGAACTGTTTCGTAGATCTGTCCAAGGTTCATACGTGATGGTACCCCTAGTGGGTTCAACACGATATCAACTGGTGTTCCGTCTTCCAAGAATGGCATGTCTTCTGTACGAACGATATTGGCAACAATACCTTTGTTTCCGTGACGTCCGGCCATCTTATCACCGACTTTCAATTTACGTTTCTTAGCAACGTATACTTTCGCCATTTTCACAATTCCTGATGGCAACTCATCACCAACAGAGATGTGGAATTTCTTACGCTTGTATGTTCCAAGAAGATCGTTAGACTTGATGTTGAAGTTGTGAATTACACGACCAATCAAGGTATTGATTTTCGCATCGCTTGTCCATTCAGTTGGATTTACAATTGCGTAATCAATTGCACCAAGGTTACGAGTAGAAAACTTCGTTCCTTTCTTGATGATTTCCTCTTTAAAGTTGTTGAATACTCCAGATGATTTAGCCTCTCCGATGATTTCCAACAATTTCTCGATCAATTTTCCTTTCAACTCAGCGAATTCTTTATCGAAATCAGCGTCTAAGCTTTCCAAGATTGGTTTATCCTGTGCTTTTGCTTTACGATCTTTCACTGCGCGAGAGAACAACTTCTTCTCAATTACAACTCCACGAAGTGATGGACCTGCTTTCAACGAAGCATCTTTCACATCTCCAGCTTTGTCACCGAAGATTGCACGAAGCAATTTTTCTTCTGGAGAAGGATCTGTTTCTCCTTTTGGAGTGATCTTACCGATCAAGATATCTCCTTCTTTGATTTCAGCACCAATTCGGATCAATCCGTTTTCGTCTAGATCTTTTGTTGCTTCTTCACTTACGTTAGGAATATCAGCTGTTAATTCTTCCATTCCACGTTTTGTGTCACGTACATCCAATGAATACTCATCGATGTGGATAGATGTAAATACATCATCACGTACCACACGCTCAGAAATAACAATCGCATCCTCGAAGTTATATCCTTTCCAAGGCATGAAGGCTACTTTCAAGTTTTGTCCAAGTGCTAATTCACCTGCTTGAGTCGCATATCCTTCACACAATACCTGTCCTTCTTCTACTACGTCACCTTTCTTAACGATCGGCTTCAAGTTCATACAAGAACCTTGGTTTGTTTTTTGGAACTTCGTTAATGGATAGCGTTTTACCTCTCCATCGAAGCTCACAATTTTATCTTCTTTCGTCCAGTTGTATTTAAGGACGATTTCATTTGAATCTACGTATTCAACAACACCATCACCTTCAGCGTTGATCAATACACGAGAATCTTTTGCTACCAATTCCTCGATACCTGTACCCACGATAGGTGAGTTAGGCTTCATCAACGGAACTGCCTGGCGCTGCATGTTCGATCCCATCAAGGCACGGTTGGCATCATCATGCTCCAAGAATGGAATAGATGAAGCGGCGATTGACGCAATCTGGTTAGCACCTACGTCCATCAACGATAACTCTGTTGGTGGAACTACAGGGAAGTCACCTTCGTAACGTGCTTTTACTGTTTCTGTCAAGAAGTTTCCGCTATCATCAATTTGCGCATTTGCTTGAGCAATTGTTTGAGCATCTTCTTCTTCTGCAGAAAGGTATACTGGTTCGTTTTTCACATCAACTTTACCACCTTTCACCGCGCGGTATGGAGTTTCAATGAATCCGAGTTTATTTACTTTGGCGAATACACACAAAGAAGAGATCAAACCAATGTTTGGCCCTTCAGGTGTCTCAATTGTACAAAGACGACCGTAGTGTGTGTAGTGAACGTCACGAACCTCGAATCCTGCTCTTTCACGAGAAAGACCACCAGGTCCGAGTGCCGATAGACGACGTTTATGTGTTACCTCAGAAAGTGGATTCGTTTGATCCATGAACTGAGATAGTTGGTTTGTACCAAAGAAAGAGTTGATCACAGACGAAAGAGTTTTCGCGTTAATCAAATCGATTGGTGTAAAGACTTCGTTATCACGAACGTTCATACGCTCACGGATTGTTCTAGCCATACGCGCCAAACCAACTCCGAATTGAGAGTACAACTGCTCACCTACTGTTCTTACACGACGATTCGAAAGGTGATCGATATCATCTACATCCGCTTTCGAGTTGATCAATTCGATCAAATACTTGATGATAGAGATCATATCCGTTTTGGTCAATACACGTGAAGTTTCCTCCATGTTATCACCCAATTTCTTGTTCAAACGGAAACGTCCAACCTCACCAAGGTCGTAACGAGTGTCAGAGAAGAATAGTTTTTCGAAAACTCCTTTGGCTGTTTCGTAATCTGGTGGCTCAGCATTACGTAATTGGCGGTAGATATGCTCTACTGCTTCTTTTTCAGAGTTCGAAGTATCCTTCTGAAGTGTATTATAGATAATCGTAAAATCTGCGCTATTGATATCTTCTTTATGCAAGATGATAGTTTTAGCACCAGAATCGATGATTAAATCAATGTGTTCTTCTTCGAGGACAGTTTCACGATCAAGCAATACTTCATTACGCTCGATAGAAACCACCTCACCTGTATCTTCATCAACAAAATCCTCTACCCAAGACTTCAATACACGCGCAGCTAGCTTACGTCCGATAGCCTTTTTCAGGTTTGTCTTCGTTGCTTTCAATTCGTCAGCAAGATCGAAGATTTCAAGGATGTCCTTATCACTTTCGTATCCGATCGCACGGAACAAAGTAGTTACAGGTAATTTCTTTTTACGGTCGATGTACGCATACATTACACTGTTGATGTCTGTTGCGAACTCGATCCAAGATCCTTTGAAAGGAATTACACGCGCCGAGTACAATTTCGTACCGTTTGCGTGACGACTTTGTCCGAAGAATACACCAGGAGAACGGTGAAGTTGAGAAACGATAACACGCTCAGCTCCGTTCACCACGAATGATCCTTTCGGCGTCATGTATGGAATAGTTCCAAGGTACACATCCTGAACGATAGTTTCGAAATCTTCGTGCTCTGGATCTGTACAGTATAATTTAAGTTTCGCTTTTAAAGGGACGCTATAGGTCAAACCACGATCGATACACTCTTCAATAGTATAGCGAGGTGGGTCAATAAAATAATCAAGAAACTCCAATACGAATTGGTTTCTTGTGTCTGTAATTGGGAAGTTTTCGGCGAACACTTTAAAAAGTCCTTCACTGTCCCGGTTTTCTGGAGTAGTTTCCAATTGGAAAAACTCGCGGAATGATTTTAGTTGGATATCCAAGAAATCTGGATATGCGAACTGATTTTTGCTCGACGCAAAATTCACTCTTGTTGATAATTTGCTTGCTGTTGCCAAGGTCAAACGTTTTTGGTGAAAATAAATAGCACTATTCTGTACCCTCTGCGAAAAAACAGGAATAGGCACCCGTCAAAATGACGGACGCCTTTCCCAAAATCTAAGTAACTAATTACTTAATCTCAACTTCAGCTCCTGCCTCTTCCAAAGAAGATTTAAGACCTTCAGCTTCGTCTTTAGAAACACCTTCTTTCAAAGTTGCAGGTGCTCCATCGACCATCTCTTTAGCTTCTTTCAAACCAGCACCAGTCAATTCTTTTACCAATTTAACTACTGCCAATTTAGAACCTCCAGCTGACTTAAGGATTACGTCGAACTCAGTTTTTTCTTCTGCAGCACCACCATCAGCAGCACCTCCAGCAGCAACTGCAACAGCAGCAGCAGCAGGTTCGATTCCGTATTCGTCCTTAAGGATGTTAGCTAGTTCATTTACGTCTTTAACTGTCAAGTTAACCAACGCTTCTGCCATTTCTTTCAAATCAGCCATTTTATTTTTGTTTTAAAAAATTCTTAAAAATTAATTTGTTTTCGTGTTTAAGCAGCTATTGCTCTCCCACATTTCTTATGCTCTTTCTTCGAGCGTTTTAAGGATACCAGCAATTTTACCACCAGCACCTTTAAGTCCGGAAACAACGTTCTTAGCAGGACTTTGAAGCAATGCAATGATATCTCCAATAAGTTCTTCTTTGCTTTTGATATCAGCAAGCGTTTGCAATTGGTCATCGCCAATGTAAACACCTTCATCAATCCATGCACCTTTAAGAACAGGCTTATCCAATTTCTTACGAACATCTTTGATAAGCTTAGCTGGAGCATTACCAACTTCTGCGAACATGATTGAAGTCGCACCTTTTAGTGTACTACGAAGGTCACCAAAATCTTTGTCTTCAACTTTATCCATCGCCTTTTCAAGAAGTGTGTTTTTTACAACACGCATACTTACTTTAGCGTTGAATGCTTTACGTCGCAATCCGTTAACTGCTTCTACTGTTAATTCTGCCGTATCCGTTAAGTAGATTACGTTGTTGTTTGCCAATTGCTCAGCCAACTCGTCTACATACTTTGCTTTTTCTTCTTTTGTCATTTCAAATCCGTTTTAAGCAATTAGAGACTTAGCGTCTACTTGAATACTAGGGCTCATGGTAGCACTGATATAAACGCTTTTGATATACGTTCCTTTCGCAGCAGAAGGCTTCATTTTAATAAGTGTTTGAAGCAACTCATTTGCGTTTTCTTCAATTTTCACACTATCAAAACTTGCTTTACCTACTGATGAATGGATGATACCGTACTTATCAACTTTAAAGTCGATTTTACCAGCTTTTACTTCAGTTACTGCCTTACCAACGTCCATTGTTACCGTACCAGTTTTAGGGTTTGGCATCAAACCACGTGGACCCAAAATACGTCCAAGTGCTCCAACTTTCCCCATTACTGCTGGCATTGTAATAATTACGTCGATATCAGTCCAACCTCCTTTGATTTTATCGATGTACTCGTCTAAACCAACGTAGTCAGCACCAGCATCTTTCGCTTCCTGCTCCTTATCTGGAGTACATAGTACAAGCACCTTAAGGTCCTTACCAGTACCATGAGGTAACGCTACTGTTCCTCTTACCATTTGGTTTGCTTTTCTTGGATCTACTCCAAGACGTACACTTACATCAACTGAGGCGTCAAACTTGGTTGTTGAAACTTCCTTAACTAAATTACATGCTTCTGCTAAGGTGTAAGCCTTCTCCGCGTCAATTTTCGCGAGGGCTTCTTTTCTTTTTTTAGAAATTCTTGCCATAACAATTACAATTATTTAGTTGCTGGTGCTTCACCACCTTTTACTACAACTCCCATACTTCTTGCTGTTCCAGCTACCATGCGCATTGCAGAGTCCACTGTAAAGCAATTCATATCAGGCAACTTATCTTCTGCAATGATGCGAACTTTATCCCAAGAAATGTTTCCTACTTTTGAACGGTTAGGTTCTGAGGATCCTTTCTTAAGTTTAGTCTGCTCAAGGATCTGAACAGCTGCTGGAGGTGTTTTAATTACGAAATCAAATGATTTATCACTGT
>JBFHGY010000054.1:0-10038 GCA_041582905.1 Crocinitomicaceae bacterium
GTCGCGAGTAGGGAAGACCGCCAGTTCAGTATCCATCTATAAAAACGGGAAAAAGGTAGCGTCAAAGCCAATTACGTACACTGACGGAAATCTTGATTACACGCATGTTTCTCTCATGTTGGAAGCAACGGAAATTGGTTTTGTGAATTACGTAGTTCAGGTTGAATCGCTCAAGAATGAGTCTTCTTACGACAATAACAAATGGTCATTCTACGTGGAAGTGATTGATTCACGCAGTAAAATCTTGCTCTTAGCGAATGCTCCACATCCGGATATTTCTGCAGTGAAGAATGTCATTGAACGCGACGAGAATGTTGAAGTAACGTCGATGTTGACGAGTGAATTTTCAGGAAATCTAGAAGATTATGCCTTGCTGATTCTGCATGAGCCTGGAGGAAACACAAACTTCCTTCAAAAAGTGAAAAATGCGAAGGTTCCCGTGTTGTATTTGATTGGCAAGAATTCCAGTGTGAGTAGCATTCAGGAACTAGGAATCGGTCTAAATTTACCTTCAGCGAGACGATCAGATGAAGTTCAAGCTTCGCTTAAATCGGGCTTCCAATTATTTGAAGTTTCTTCAGATTTGCGTTCAGCCTTAGATTATTGGCCGCCGATCAGTGTGCGATTTGGAGCCATCTCGAATTCTCAGGGAGATGTATTGCTTACTCAGCGTATTGGAACGGTCATCAAAAAAGATCCAATTCTTTACTTCACCTCAGGAAATCGAAAGCAAGGAGCGTTTATTGGAGAAGGATTATGGCGTTGGAAGTTGATGGAGTATGCCCGCACCAAAGGAAATAAAGGCTTCAACGAGCTCATTCAGAAAAGTGTTCAGTACTTGGTGGTGAAGAAAAATACAGATGCACTTCGAGTGAATCTACCACGACGATTCAACGTGAATGATGATGTAATTATCAATGCTGAGTTCTATAATTCATCGCTTGAACGAATTACGGACCCAACGATTTCCTTTGTGTTGACAAACGAAGCAGGGGACAAGGTCGACTATACCTTTGCGAAGGAAGCGGCGGATTATCGCTTATCACTCGGGAAATTACCGAAAGGAAAATACGACTGGCGTGCGAAAATAACGTTTAGTGGAAAGAACTATGAGAAAACGGGATCGTTTGTCGTAAATGATATCTCTTTGGAAAATCTGGAAACTAGTGCAAATCACAACTTGTTGAAGCAGATAGCTGAAAATTCTGGCGGAAAATTCTACAAGCTTCGCTATGCTGACAAACTCTTAGATGACATCGATAAACGAACGGATATCGTAACAATCACATCTCAAGAATCAACCTTCAAAGATTTCATCGATTACAAATGGTTGTTTTTCTTGTTGATTATTTTGCTCGGAGCTGAATGGTTCTTCAGAAGACGATTAGGATCGTATTAAAAGTGAAGTTTTAAGCTCTAATTCAAAATGTGGACTACCACACGAGCACAATATCTCTTCTTCCAAGCACATTTGAAATGACCCACGTACCAGAGGTAGGTATTCCGTTTTTGACATCTGAATGCGATGATGAAGAACCGCAATACATGACCGTATACACTTCTTGTGCTAAAACGGAAGCTTTAACGAGTCGTTCTCGTGTTTCTTGGGACAAATTTTGACAGTTTTCTGAAACGAATTGGTTCATAAACGCCAATAATTCTGATTGTGAAATAGTAAAACTCGTATCTGCTGGATAAAAAGGATGATTTGTATTGGCAAATGTGGAATACAAGCGATTCATTTTATCTGTGCTCGTTTGTAGTGTATTGAGTGCATCAAATGCAAATTGCTGTTCTTCAGTTAGCTTTGACTCAGGTGTTAGAAAATCGTCAAATTCGAGCGTCTTGTCACTTTCCTCCTGAACGGAGTTTTTGGTAGATGAAGAACATGCGGCCGTTACGAGCACAAAAGAGAATACAAATAGTTTTATTACTTCTTGAATCATTTTTTTAAGTAAGTGATTGTTTTGGGACTGAATTATTTCAGATAACACTCGTAAACTTGAACGGTGTCGTTTGTGGGAGTATGATAAGATAAGTCTTCACAACCTTTCTTAGCCTTTCTCTTATTAGTAGCGCCCACGGTTGTTTGCACAGTACCACTTGACGAATCGCAATCGCAAACATACGCTCTTTCGCAGGAGGTAAACGTTATTGTCAATAGTGCACAAATAATCAAAGTCGGATTTTTCATAGGTTAAATTCTTAAAAGGTTCCAAAGTAGAACAATGTAAACGATGGAAAAGTTACAGTTGGTAATTCATCCGTTTCTTAAAGAAATCTGTAAACGAATTTGCTGGATCACATAGAAAAGCGTAGCCGTTTACACACAATTCACAACTTTTTAGACCTGTATATAATAAATTGAAATTCGTTCCGTTCTTATCTCATGCACAATAACTCAAACACATGCCTATGTTGAAAAAATACCCTGAAATTGCTCCTAGCGAGGAGTCTAAAATCGCACCAAGCAAAACTTCTCTCAACGCTATTTTGAATTACAGCAAATCAGTAGAGGTGAAGAAAACAAGAAAAAACAACACGCGATTGTTAATTCATTTGAACTAAACCTTTTAATAAATAGAAATCCCGTTAATCGAAAGACTAACGGGATTTTTGTTTTAGATGGGCACTTCGGCTCCGCTCAGTGACCCAGAAAGATTCGCTCAGTGACCCAGAAAGATTCGTTCGGTGTTCCATAAAGTTCACTGTGTGACCTAGAATCATGTTTCAGCATTCTTGGGTTTAAGCTCTTTTATTTAGTTGGTTCAAGAAATGGTTGACTTCTCGTTGATCACAATAAAAAAATCCCGCCTTATTGAATATAAGACGGGATTCTCTGTTTCATAATAGTTAAAGGACCCTCAGCGAAGCCGAAGTGACCTTTTATCTTTCTACCAAATTTTAGAAATCTTCTCTTCAGAATTTCTCATTGGATCTGATTCTTTCACGTCGAATGCTTCGAAGAATTCTGGACAGTTCATCAAAGGACCATTTACGCGGTACATTCCTGGTGAGTGAGGATCGTTCGCGATGCGATTCTTCAATTCTTCATCCGTGTAATTGATTTTCCATAACTGCGCGAATCCGATGAAGAAACGCTGCGCAGGAGTGTATCCTTTCTTCTTCACACCTGATTGGTATTCAACAGTACGTTTGTACGCGTGGAATGCCAAGGTTAATCCTCCTAAATCGGCAATGTTTTCTCCCATTGTCAAAGCTGGGTTGACGCAGTGTCCGTCGATAGGACAGAACCCTGAGAATGTAGCTCCCAATTTTGCTGTGCGCTCTTCAAACAAAGAACGATCTGATTCTGTCCACCAGTTCTTGAAAGAACCGTCTGCGGCGAATTTCGATCCCATATCGTCGAATCCGTGCGTGAACTCGTGTCCAATCACCATTCCAATACGGCTGTAGTTTACAGCGTCTTCGTATTCATCACTAAAGAAAGGAGCTTGCATGATTCCAGCTGGGAACGCAATCTCATTCAATAGGGGATGGTAGTATGCGTTAACCATGTGCGCTGGCATTCCCCATTCGTCTTTATCCACAGGATCATCCAATTTCGCCATGTTCTTTTTGTGATCGTACAAAGCCACTTTTCGGATGTTTTCAACGTAGTTGTCGGCTGTGAAGTTCAAGCTGCTGAAATCTTCCCATTTTGAAGGGAAACCGAGCTTACGACCAATTGAGTTCAATTTATTCAACGCTTCTTTCTTTGTTGCGTCGGACATCCAATCCAACTCATTGATGCGCTCACGGAAAACAATAAGAAGATTGTCAACCATAGTATTTACGCGCTTCTGTGCTGATTCAGAGTAGTGCTTCTCAACGAATGCTTTTCCAAGCAGTTCACCGAAACTCATGTGTGTAATTTCTTCAATGGCACGCTCATGCACAGGCTTCATTTCCTTCTTTCCAGACAAAACAGTTCCGTAGAATGCGAAATTTTGTGCTACGAACTTTTCATCGAGGTGACCTGCATAATGATCAACCACTTTCCATTTTAAGTAGTTTTTCCATTGTGGAAGCGGTGTGTTTTTCACCTGTTGAATGAAAGCATCCAAGAATTTAGGTTGACCAACTACTAATGAATCGAATGAATTAGATCCTACAAGAGAAAAGTAGCTTTCCAATTCGAATTCTCCAGAGCGTTGAGTAACCAAGTCACGACTCATTTTGTTGTACGTGTTTTCTGGAATTCTTCGTTCAGCTGGTGTCATAGCGCCTTCTGCCAATGTTTTTTCAAATTCAAGAACAGATTCAGCGAAGTTTTGCGCATCACCTTCCTTCATTCCTGTCATCGTCATCATTTTCGCGATGTGACTTTCGTATTGATCACGAATGTCTGCTTTATCATCTGCGAAGTAGTATTCCTTACTTGGTAAGCCCATTCCGCCTTGTCCAAGGTAAGCGATGTTGTGATCTACGTTCTTCAAATCTTGTCCAATTCCAAAACCGAAAAGTGTGTTGATTCCCACTTTGTGGTGTTCAGCTACGATGTTGACCAAATCCTTTTTAGAATTCATCTTATCGATAGCAGACAATTCGTCTTGAATCACGTCAATTCCCATAGCGTTACGCTTCTGCATATTCATGAAAGAAGTGTAGTAATCACCCAAAATTTGATTCATGGAACCTTCTGGAGCTTCACTTTTCGCAGCGGCGTCCAAAATCGATTTGAGTTTTTCCTTATTCGATTGATCCAATTCGTTAAAACTTCCCCATCTTGATTCTGACGCAGGAACCGGATTGTTTTTCACCCAGCTTCCGTTGGCAAACATGAAAAAGTCATCTTGCGGACGAACAGATTGATCCATATAATCGAGATCGATGGTCCTTCCAGTAGCAGAAGTAACCGCTTCTGTCGCTATTTCTTCGGTTGTTTCCTTCACTGTATCACAAGCTGCGAGGGAAATGGCACCAATGGATAGTGCTAAAATTGTTTTCTTATTCATAGTTTATTTCTGATTGGGGTTGAGAAGCATTTCTACATGTGGGATTCCATCCTCAAGGTATTCTTTCCCTGTGGAGATGAAGTCATGCTTCGCGTAATAATTTTCTAGATGTTTTTGAGCGGAAATTCGAATAGGCACTTCTCCAAATTCCAATTTAGAAAAGTTGATGCACTCCTTCATAAGTTCATGCCCAAGTCCTTCACCTCGAACACTTTCATGAATTACAACGCGACCGATAGCCGCATCTTCGTAAATCAATCCAGGAGGTACAATTCGAGCTGTTGAAATGATATTTCCTTTACCATCTCTACAGAAGACATGGTAGCATTTTTTGTCACGACCATCTAAGTCTTGGTACGGACAATTTTGTTCCACAACGAAGGCTTCGATTCTCAAAGCAATGATGTCATGAAATTCGTTCAGCGATAAATCGCGGTAATGTTTAATTTCCCAATTGAGGTGCATTCAATTCTATTTAGGTTTGGATTACTCCAACGTTGTACGGTTTTTCGGCTTTGGCGTGATTTGCCATTTCAATTCCCATGGAGATCACTTTACGCGTTTCTACAGGGTCGATGATTGCGTCCACCCATAAACGACTAGCTGCGTAGTACGGCGAGATTTGCTCATCGTAGCGACTTTTGATCTTATCGAACAATTCTTTTTCGCGTTCAGGAGTGATTTCTTCTCCACGCTTTTTCAACGATGCTACTTCAATTTGAAGCAATACTTTTGCAGCTGAAGCACCACTCATTACCGCTAGTTCGGCTGTAGGCCAAGCTACGATCAAACGAGGGTCGTAGGCTTTTCCACACATCGCGTAGTTTCCTGCCCCGTATGAATTCCCAGTAATGATGGTAAACTTCGGTACCACAGAGTTGGACATGGCATTCACCATTTTCGCTCCATCCTTGATGATTCCTCCGTGCTCACTTTTCGAACCGACCATGAACCCAGAAACGTCCTGCAAGAAGACCAATGGAATATTCTTTTGATTACAATTCATAATGAAGCGAGCGGCTTTATCTGCAGAATCAGAGTAAATGACTCCACCAAACTGCATTTCGCCTTTTCCGCTCTTTACGATTTCACGCTGATTCGCAACGATACCAACGCTCCATCCATCCACGCGTGCATAGGCACACACGATTGATTTTCCGTAATCAGCTTTGTATTCAGTGTATTCTGAATCGTCTACAAAACACTTGATAATGTCCGTTACTTCGTATGGCTTTGCTCTATCTTGAGGAAGGATTCCGTACATGCGTTTGGCATCATCCTTTGGTTCTTTTGACTCTTTTCGATCGAATCCAGCGTTTTCTTTTTGACCAATTTTATCAACGAGTCCACGAATGGTTTTCAAGCATTCTTCATCATTCGGCATGTTGTAATCACAGACACCAGAAATGGTTGTGTGCGTTGTAGCACCGCCCAATGTTTCGTTATCAATAGACTCTCCAATTGCTGCTTTCACCAAATAAGATCCTGCGAGGAAGATTGTTCCTGTTTTATCTACAATTAAAGACTCATCTGACATGATAGGGAGGTAGGCACCACCGGCTACACAACTTCCCATAACAGCGGCAATCTGAGGAATTCCCATGGAACTCATTACGGCATTATTCCTAAAAATACGTCCGAAGTGTTCTTTGTCTGGGAAAATTTCATCTTGCATCGGTAAATACACTCCAGCAGAATCTACTAGGTAGATAATTGGAAGCTTATTTTCCATTGCTATTTCCTGAGCGCGAAGATTCTTTTTACCAGTAATCGGGAACCACGCACCTGCTTTTACTGTGGCGTCATTTGCGACTACGATACATTGCTTTCCACTGACATAACCGATCATTACGACAACACCGCCGGATGGACATCCTCCGTGCTCTTCGTACATTCCACGTCCTGCAAACGCACCAACTTCAATACGCTCTGAATCTTTATCGAGAAGGAAATCAATTCGCTCTCGCGCGGTCATTTTTCCGTCATTATGCAGTTTTTCGATACGCTTTTTTCCTCCTCCGAGGTAAACTGTCGCCAATTCTCGCTTGAGACCAGACAGTTTAGTGCGCATTTCATCATCGTTTTTATTGAATTCTAGTTCTTTCTTAGATATAGCCATTGTGTCGTTTCTAAAGTGGCTCAAATATAGGGAAACGGATTGAAAATTGCCTTCCATTTGTCCTGATTCTCGACCCTTGTTCACAATGAAATGTTCGAAAATCAGTCTAAAAAAATACAGGGATAGTGCTACCTTTGTTCCATGCAAGATTCGTTTAAGTACAAGGGAATGCGCCGTCAGTTAATTGCTGAGTTGGCTGAAAAAGGAATTGAAGATCAACGTGTGTTGGATGCGTTTGAAGAAATTCCGCGTCATTTCTTTTTGGATAATGCATTTGCTCAACAAGCTTATACGAATATGGCGTTTCAAATCGGGTCGGGACAGACAATCAGTCATCCGTACACGGTAGCGTTTCAAACGCAGTTATTAGAGATTAGCAAGGGGGATAAGATCCTAGAAATTGGCTCTGGCTCAGGTTTTCAGACATGTATTTTGTGTCAAATGGGAGCTAAAGTATTCAGCATTGAACGCCACAGAGAATTGCATTTAAAGGCGAAGCGCATGGTGAATCATTTTGGGTTTAACGCACGCCTTAGTTTTGGTGATGGTTACAAGGGATTGCCTGCATTTGCTCCTTTCGACAAGGTGATTATTACCTGTGGAGCGCCAGAAATCCCATTGGAATTAGTGAAACAACTCAAGGTCGGAGGCGTGATGATTATTCCTGGTGGAGCAGGTGAGAAGCAGATGATGAAGCGGGTAGTGAAGACCTCTGAATCTGAATACACCGAAGAAGACTTGGGTGTGTTCAGCTTTGTTCCGATGCTTGAAGACCGTGTCAAGTAAAACTGTAAGGCCGAATGCTCGACGAGCAAAGTGGGCCATTCTTGCCATGTACGGAGCATTTGTAGGAAGTTTGATCTTCGCCTTAACGTACTCTCTCAACTTCTACTTTCTATATGTGAATGCGAATCATTTGTCTTTTTCTGAAGAGGAACTAAATGTTTTCGTAGTGATATATTATGGTGGAATTTCGGTGTATTCTCTTTGTTATTTAATTGGGGCGATTTTCTTCATTTTATGGTTTCTCCGAGCGTATCGAAATATTCAAATTCTACTTCCAAAATCCAAGTTTCACTACAAGCCATGGGCGGCGGTGGTTAGTTGGTTTATTCCTATTTGGAACCTCATTGGTCCGTATCACATCGCCACTGATTTATTTGATCGAACAGAAAGGTATCTTGTCAGCGAAAATGCCATGGATTTACGTCCTCGATATGATATCGTAAAAGGTGTGTGGTGGGGACTTTGGATTGTTTCTGGAGTGGTTACGCGAGTGAGTCAATATCACCTTGGTAATTTCCCAGATTCTTATGTTGGACACACTTCCATGTTTGTCGGATTCTTGCTTTCTGCTTTGTGTGCCTTTTTCGCGGTAAAAATGATCAAGAATTACTCTGAAATGGAAAAGATTTTGACACAGGTTCAAACTGGAGAAAACTATCGAGAATTGGAAATGAAGAGTGATGATCTTTTGGATGTTGGAATTTAGCTGAATACATCAATTCGATCTTATTTTTAATCGCTAGCTTGCACAAAACAATTCAATGAGACCAAATTACGACCGAGCCAGAGCAGCTATCAGAGCTTTTCATGTGACCATTGCAGTAACTGTGATAATGCTAGTGGTTAAGATTATAGTCGCGATGTCGTTTATTGACATCATTAATCTAGGTCCAGAATCGTTTCATACACTTAAGAATGCAGAGGCTTTCGTTACGAACATGAATTATGGGGCCATCATTATGTGCGCCATCGTATTTATCAAATGGTTTCGACGTGCGTATTTCAACCTTCAGCAACTTCTTCCTAAAATTGGTTTTCGTTATTCAGAAGAATGGGCGCTGTGGTCTTGGTTCATACCTATTTTCAATCTCTTCGGGCCATTTCAAATAGCAACCGACTTAATCGTGCACACAGAAGCGTATCTTTTCGATAAAGGACTCATCAATCATCGCTCAAGCTTACGCGTTATTGCAGGCTGGTGGTGGGGACTTTGGGTAACGAGAAGTGTACTTGTTAGTTTCACCAGAAGAATGTATTCCAGTGGCGATTTTTTAGCCACATTAGGGAGTATTCTCGAAGTTATAGCTTGTATTTCGGCGATCGGAGCGGCCTATTTCGTCATTCAGATGATTAGGCGTTATTCAGAAATGGAGGAACGCCTAGATTACGCCCATGAAATGCAGGATCAATCAGGTTATGATGATTACTCAGATTACGACGGAGAAAGCGATGACGATCTCCTAGACTCAGGAATCTAAACGAATCATTCTCTACCGAAAGGTTTTACCCAAACTGACACAATACACCGCCCATTAATGCGAGTGTAATGATCCAGTATCCACCGTTGATGGCTACATATTTGAATGATTTCTGTTCGAATAGAGCAATGGTTCCCAAAATCGGTGTCACAAAGAGAAGTCCTATCAAGGTTCCGTGTAATGCACCGTGTTTAAAGGTTCGAAAACGATCACCAAATTCTAGCATTAATGTATCAAGACGATTCATTACTGCTGATCCTTCTGTTAGGAAGCCGTCTTCACTCGCGTACAGCGAGTAAACATCTGTTTGATGAACTACTAATCCGAACAAAAAGAACGAAAACAGAAACGCGCACAGAAAGGAGAGGAGTAACATTTTGACCATGTTTCCACTTTTTACTTTCTCTTCAGTCATTCCTGAAGCATTCATCCAGGCGGTTCCCAGTAATTTCGGGTTGTAATACAGAAAACCAACTACCATTGGTATAAGTGCTGCCAAAAGCACAACGATCAAATTTGGTATCATAGCGTTTGTTTTAGGTGTTCTCTAATATACATCAACTTTCTGATAGTGAATTCTTTCTATGCAATAAAAATGTTTTGACTAAGTTGACGAGCAAAATCACCATTAAAGTGGGGACAGACAACAAAGCGAGTGTGTAACCCATCTGTACTTCATGCGTGGTATAGCTACTGA
>JBFHGY010000055.1:0-9842 GCA_041582905.1 Crocinitomicaceae bacterium
AACGTTCCTCCTGAGACACCCGTAATGGTTGGAGTTGGATCAACGTCTGCGATACAGTAAGAAGCTGCACTGTAATTGAAACTCGCATCTTCCAACGTCGTTACTGTCAAAGTAAAAGTCGACGAATTCGGACAAGGTCCAGCCGTAGTGTACGTGATGGTATATCCTCCTGGAGTCGATGCACTCAAATCAACGACTCCTGTACTTGCGTTAATTGACAACCCAGCAGTGCTCGAGAACGTCCCTCCCGCTAATCCAGTTATAGTTGGAGTTGGGTCTGGTTCACTGATACAATAGGTTGGAGACGCGTAAGAGAAAGTGGCATCGTCGACCGAGTTAATGGTAATTGACTGTGTACTTGAATTTGGACAAGGTCCAGAAGTGGTGTACGTCACAGTATATGTCCCTGGAGTTGAAGCACTCAAATCGATTGTTCCAGTAGAAGCATTGATTGACAAACCAGCTGTACTTGAAAAAGTTCCGCCTGCAAGCCCTGTCACTGTTGGCGTTGGATCGGTTCCATTTGAGCAATACGGCGAACCAGCATAAGAGAAGGACGCATCATCTGGAGGTAAAATTGTAACTGTTACGGGTGTTCTGAATGTCCCTGGACAAGTTCCCACCCAATAAGTTGTAGTTGAAGTAAGAGCAGGCGTCGTAAAACTAGATCCTGTTCCAACCTGAGTTCCTCCCACCATTGCATCCCACCACACAAACGTGGCTGTACTTGGAACTGGTGATCCCACACTAGGACGTGTTGCAGTGAGCGTAATTGACGCCCCTGAGCAAATCGACTGATCTGTGGTTAAAATATTGTATGTTGGATTATTCGGATAACAACAAAATCCATCTGATCCAGCAGTAGCTCCATTTGGAGGGAAGTTCACCATGTGGGATGAGTTCGTTGTTCCTGGAACTCCTGCCGCAGCAATTTTAGTTGGTGCTCCTGACCCTACACGGATCAAACCTCCACCTCCAGATCCTCCAGGACCTCCGGCTTCTGTCGCCAATGGTGGTAATGGAGACACATTTAATAAGGTAATATTTTGATCTCCACCATCTCCTCCACTCACATCAATTGTGATAGACGAAGGAATAGCTGAGATATTTTCGATACTTACGGAACCGCCACCGCCGCCACCACCGGCGCCATCAACTCCACGTCGAGGCGTTCCTCCTGACGGAGCAAGGTTATTGGGGTTAGTATTTTGTCCAGCAGCACCGCGTGCTTCAATCAATCCTGATCCTGTGGTTGTTCCGTATACTTGAATCATAACGATACCACCACCGCTACCACCGGCACCACCTTCATCACTATCTTGATCTCCGGCACCACCACCTCCTCCAGCGAAGAGACGGTCTGCTACGAACGGAAGTGGATGTCCTCCGAAACCTCCTGTAACTTTTCTATCATCACCTCCCCAAGCTGCGTTAGCTGGTCCAGTGACTAATTCATTTTGATCGACATCTGAAATCGCGTAACCTCCACGACCTCCACCTGAGGATGTTGATCCACCAAATCCAGCGGACTCTAAATCCCACACAGCTGCGAAACCTTGCGGATTACCTTTTCCTGTGTAACTGCCACCTACGACCACGTTACAACCACCTCCTCCACCGGAGTTTTGGTATCCACCACCTCCACCAGCGTTGGCAGGGGCGCCAATTCCGTAGCGAGAGAAAAGTGCATCATATTCCGTATAAAACCCTCCAATTCCTTCACCTTTTTCTGATCCTTCCCAGTTATCAAAAGATCCGAGTACACGAATCGAGGTTGGGGTACCTCCTGCAGTATAACTGTCTGGATCTAGTGCTCCACCGCGGAATCCATTTCCTGTCGCTGTAATTGTGCCATTTAAAGATAAGTTTCCGTTTACTTCAATCGCTACAACCCCACCATTATTCCCGTTCCAGTTGGTCGTAGTTATAGAATTTCCTGCAGGAATTGTTAGGTTATTGTATCGAGGAATACGCACAACTTGTACATGTCCGTTCGCTACAAAATTCTTCGATAAAGCACAATTCAAATTGATGGTTGTTCCTCCTGAAACACTCAAAACTTCCACTCTCTCGTAAATTCCAGACTGACCATAATTGGTGAATTGTCCCCAGTAGTGAGGGTTAGCACCGAACGTCCCTGAGATGTAATCGTTGGGAACGGTGTAATTTCCTCCCCAAGAGACAACTGGAGTCGTATTGATGTCCATCGAGGCTCCTTGCATTTGTATGATCAAGATAAGATCACCAGGAGCAAGATTGGAAGCAAAAGCTCCACCTGACATCGTGTTATTGTTTACTTGAATGGATGTAGCGCCAACTGCTGCGTCTGCTGTCAGAAAAGTAAAGGTGTTTACAGTTACGTTACCACTGATAGTAACGTCTCCCTCTTTCCCGCGCTGTGCATTTGCAGAGTAAGTACATAGAAGAAGTAGGATCGCTAAGGCGATGCGTTTTGGAAGTTTCATAGTTCGAACTGTACAGTTTCGATTATATAGACGAAAATAATCAAAAAAGGGTTGATATTAAAACAAATCTTTTTTCATTTGAAATACTATCCTGCTGACAGCTGGACAGATAAGCATGTTCTTTTTTGTCAAATCCATGACTTGAACTACTCTTTTTCTATCCGTATGAGGATATTCACGGCATGCTTGAGGCCGCATTTCATAGATAGAACAGGTGTTATCTTGATTGAGAAATGTACACGGCGAAGACTTTAAAACAAGGTCGCCATCTTCATCTCTTCTCAAGTAAGAATTTTCAAAATCCCGTGTAGAGCATTTTAGTTTTTTCGAGATGCGTTTCACATCTATGTCACGGAAGATTGGGCTTGTCGTTTTACAACAATTCGCGCATTCTAAACAGTCTATTTTTTCAAATGCTCTGTCGTGCTCTTCGTGTACTTTTTCATCTAAGTCTTTCGGTTTCTTTTTAATTACCTTTTGAAGGAAATCTTCGAGTTCCTTTCTATGTTCCTCTGCATTTGCGAGATCTTGATCGTACTTCATTTTCTTTTTGGATCGCTTTCTTATCTTTAAGGCGCAATTTAATGAAACATGGAGAATTTTGACCTTATTGTTATTGGTGGAGGGCCAGCTGGATATGCTGCTGCAATGCGCGGAATTGATTTCGGCAAAAAAGTATGCTTGATTGAAATGGATCGCGTGGGTGGTGCAGGTGTTTACAATGGAGCCCTAACTTCCAAGACTTTATGGGAACTATCCAATCGCGTGGCGGACATGAATGCCACTCTTCGCTCTTGTGGTCGTTCTCCAATCGACATGCCTTGGTCGGATGTGAAACGAACACTGGATGAAGCTACTTTCGAGCGTAAGTTCCAGTATTCCTGTCACATTAAATTGCTTCAAACAGAAACGATGAATCGTTTGCTTCACTACGAAAGAGGGAGAGGTTCATTGGTTTCGAAAAACGAAGTGATGATTTCTCACGACGGAAGCGAGAAAGTCATTCGTGGCGAGAACATTGTCCTAGCAACCGGAAGTCGTCCCCGAACGATTCCAAATATTGACATCGATGAAGTGAACATTCTCACAAGTGATGGAATTGATAATATTGATGATTACCCTGAAAGCCTCGTAATTGTAGGTGCTGGTGTGATTGGCTGTGAGTACGCAACAATTTTCTCAAACTTCGGCAAAACCAAAGTCCATATCATTGATCGACAGGATCGAATTCTTCCGTTTGAGGATCCAGACATTAGTAAATTGGTTGCTAAGAACCTGGAAGATCAAGGAGTTGTTATTCATCACAACGCTAATCTCGAACGACTAGAATACAAAAATGGTCAGATTGAGTATGAACTCAAATACGAGGATGGTGTTTCTGAGGTCATTCAAGTTGAGAAAGCACTACTTTCTATCGGTCGTGTTCCCAATATTGAATCGCTCAACATTGAAAATGCAGGTGTTGCCATGTCGAAACGTGGTCGACACATTGGTGATGACGATACACAAACCAATATTCCAAACATCTACGCTGTAGGTGACCTTTCAGGAAGAATTGCACTTGTGAACATGGGAGAAATTGAAGCGCGTCATGCGGTTGAGAAGGCATTTAGTGAATCAGTTGAACGACTTTCGTATGACAACGTGTGTACGATTATGTTCTTGAAACCCGAAGTAGCGGCTGTTGGACTGAATGAAAGTCAGTGTATTGAACAAAACATTCCTGTAAAAATCGTTAAAGTGGATTACTCAGTCATTGCCAGAGCCATTGCGATGCGTAAGACGCAAGGCTTCTTCAAAATCATCGTCTCGAATGATGACGAGATGCGCATTTTGGGTATGCGTGTAGTTGGAGAACATGCTTCCACCGCGATTCAGGCAGTTGGATTATTGATCAAGACGCATGCACCTATCGAGGTTCTTTCCGAATTGGTACACCCTCACCCATCTATTGTTGAAGGAATCCAAGAATGTGTTCGAATGCTATTAAACAAGTCCATTTTCAAATCGTCTGTCTTTAAAGATAAGCTGGCTTGTTACTCGCTTGTAGACGGTAAGAAGACACCTTTGGAGCGATTGTAATCAATTTATAGCTCGTTTTAATTTTTGGACTTTGAATGAGTTTTTCAGATTTTATGAATGATTCGATCATTCTGTACCTGAAAAATTGACACAAAAAAAGGGAATCTACTTTCGCAAACTCCCTTCCGTTTTTTATTCTTATTCGATTAAATCACTTCAAGTACAATGAGAAGTGCGTAGATAACCGCAATCAAACCAAGTAATCCACCTGATCCTCCAAGCAAACCGAACCCGATTCCAAAACCGAGAATTGCCAAGATTAAATCAATCCAGAAACGTGTTGATGCACCTTCGTATAGGAAAACAGCCAAAGGTGGAATGAGTAATGCCAAGATTACAAGAACCACAATGTGAACACTACCTCCAGCTGAACGACCAGAGTTCGATGTCGATTCTGCGTTAGATGTATTTGTCGCCTGACGTACTGTTTCTTGCTCGTATTCAATTGTTTCAGGTTGCTCCGATACAATTCCATCTTCAGCAGTTCCAAATCCAGAAGTGTGCACCTCTTCAGATGCATAGTTTGACGACTCAGCAGACGTTGTTTCTTCTGTTGAAGCTACAATTGTATTCGTATTCATCTTCTCAGAAGTCATCTGACGTTGATTTCTTCTTTCCTTTCGTACTTCTACTTTTTCCGCTTTGGCAATCGCTTTATCCTCTTTCAAATCAGCCTCCTTCGTGTTATTTTGAGCTGTTTTCAAGTTCGATTTACGGTTCAAGAAAAATCCTTTTGTGTATTTTCTCTTTGAGATAATTCCGTTGCTTACAACGCTGTTCGAAGAACCACATGATGTAACAACAATCGCAATTAGCGCGATTAAACTGATAATGGATAATTTTTTCATAACTGTTTTTTTTGGTTGAATTACTAATTATGTTGGTTTGATTATTTGCCTTTTAGGTCCATTGCGCGAAGTGTATTAATCATGAGCGATGCGATCGTCATCGGTCCTACTCCGCCAGGCACTGGAGAAATATACGAACATTTTGGTGCTACTTCATCAAAATTCACATCTCCTTTCAGTGCCCAACCTCGTTTTTTGGATGGATCATCTACTCGAGTTGTACCGACATCGACTACTACTGCACCTTTCTTGATCATATCACCTGTAACAAATTCAGGTCGACCAATTGCCGCTACAATAATATCCGCTGAGAGCGTAAGTTCCTTCAAGTTTTTCGTTCTACTATGTGCTAAAGTCACTGTACAGTTTCCTGGCTTTTTGTTTCGACCAAGCATGATGCTCAATGGAGTTCCTACAATGTTACTACGTCCGATAATCACACATGATTTCCCTTCCGTTTCCACGTCATTTCGTTTCAACAACTCAACGATTCCTGCTGGCGTCGCTGGTAAAAACCCAGGAAGATCAAGCACCATATTCCCCAAGTTTACTGGATGAAATCCGTCAACATCTTTTCTCGGATCAATGGCCTGAGTCACTTTTAATTCGTCGATGTGCTTTGGAAGTGGCAATTGTACAATGAATCCGTCGATACTCGAATCTTCATTCAATGATTGGATCTTACGAAGCAAAATCTCTTCGGATACTGTTTCATCGTATCGGATAAGTGTACTCTCGAAACCGATTTCATCACACGCTTTTACTTTCGCGTTCACGTAAGTCATGGAACCACCATCACTTCCAACCAGTACTGCTGCCAGATGAGGAATTTTCTTACCTTCTTCTTTTCGTTTTTGAACTGCTTCACGCAATTCAATTTTAATTTCTGCTGCGGCTGCTTTACCGTCGAGTAACTTCATTTTGACTTTTTTCTTCAAAGATACATACTCTACATCGAACTGTGGTTTCGAGTCACCGATCATTTCCTATCTTTGAACGAAATTAACAGGAAACGGATATGAAAAAGTTGTTAGTAGGATTTTTAAGTGTGTTTATGCTGAACGCTTCGTTTGCGCAAGAAATAGAAGGTTCTGAGTTCGGTATTGACGGTTATTTTGGTGCTTCTAACCTCGGAGGAAGTTTCTCCGTCGGCGCGAAGTATGGACTAAAGTTTCAAGAAAATTTCATTGCAGGTCCATCCATACGCGTTCAACGAAACTGGAGCAACAACAACTTAACGGGAGTAAGTAATTCCTTTAATATTTTTGGAGTTGGAGCGTTTGGACATGCGCGTTTTGGGAATGTTCTCTTCGCTGGAGCAGAGTTTGAATTGATGCGTTCACCGTTTGCTACTTCCACGGGAACAGGATACTCCACTGGTCCTGTTTGGACACCTGCTTTATTTTTAGGAGGAGGTTATTCGCAAGAATTCAATGAGTCGTTTCGTTTGAACGCAGGAGTGATGTACGATGTGATCAATCATGTAAATAGCCCATTTCGACAAGGATACTTTATGCGTAATGCGAATAACGTCCCTATTCCGTTGATCTACCGAATTACGTTTTTCTTTGTGATCTCGTAGACGAAGCGTAGATCAAAACATTCAATTATTCATGTTTGCGGCGAACAATGCTTGGAATTTGCTTTGCGATTGTTCCTTTTGGTCCGAAGTCAATTAATTCAACATAAAAACAGAGCGCTCCCTGAGGAAGCTCAGCGTTTACATTTTTGTACGCTTTCTCCCAAGGGATAAACAATCGATATTTCCCTCCTTTTTGTAGTGAAGGGAATGCAATTGTCCAACCTTGAATTACCGATCCTAGGTTTATTAAAAGAGGTGCATTACTCATTGCATTTACCAAAGTGTCCCCAAAAGCATTTGTCGCAACATAGTAGACTTTAATATCACTATCGAATGCTGGATGATCACCTTCACCTTCTTCAATTGTTTCGACATAGACTTTTGAATCTCCTATTTGCTCAACATCATGATTTTCATGAACATTCTCCCAGAATTTCCGATCATTTTCTTCAATACTCTCAATCCCCAAAGCAAAAGAAAGGCTATCCTCAAACGAGGACAGCCTTCTATTTTCTTCTGTTTGTGCGCTCGCTCCGAAGTGGAACAAACACGCACTTAAAATGAAGCTTATTTTACAAATGTTCTTCAATTTCTAGTATGGTGATCTTGGCGTTGCGATGGAACCAGCTGGTCCAAAGTTGATCAACTCAACAAAGAAACACAACGCACCTTGTGGAGCCTGTGGATTTCCATTTTTGTAAGCCTTTTCGTAAGGAACAAAAATTCGGTATTTCCCACCTTTTTTCATCGCTGGGAAACCAATTTGCCACCCTTGAATTACATTTTGAAGGTTCATTTTTAATGGCGCTCCTGCATCGTAAGAACTTTCAAGTGTATCACCCAATGCATTTGTCAAAATGTAGTTCGCTTCGAAATCACTCGTTGGCTCAGGACTTCCTCCTGTTCCTCGTTTAATCGTTTCGATGTAAACTCCTGTTTCTCCAATTTGCTCAACTCCTGGCTTGCTCAACACGTCTTCCCAGAAAATTTGATCTTTCTCATCGATTTCTGCGAAAAACTCTTCTTGCAATTGATTTCCGAAGTCTGTCATTACTTTCGTACGCTCAACCAAGGTCATATTTACGGTATCCTGACCGTACAATCCTTGCTCGAATCCCTTCTTGACCAATTCCAAGTCGATGTCTTCGATTTTCCCGATCTGCGTCATCTGAGAGAACATTTGGAAACCGAGGTAGCGACCGATACATTTCGAACCATCTTTCAAGTAAGTCGTATCGAAATCCATTCCGCGCTCACCGAGGAACTTATCCAAAATAGCATCACACTCATTTGGTGGCGTCATTGTCAAGTTTCCTGAGTAACCTTCGATTACCATTGCTTTATCCAGCGCATCGAATCTACTTTCTTTCAACAAGTTTGCAGCATTCTCTGCCCCCATTGCATACGACAATTTCTCCTTTGCCGTTTTGAACTCAATTTTTTCAACTTCATCTTCCTTCGCATCGTCTCCACATGAAGAAAAACCGAGTAACAATGCTGGGATTAAGGCGATAAACACAAACTTTTTCATCTTACGCAACTTCTAATAATTCAACATCAAAAATCAATGCCATGTATGGCTCGATTGCTCCACCTGGGTGTGGATTTGCTCCGTATGCCAATTCTTGAGGAATGAACAAACGGTACTTCGCACCTGGGCTCATCAACTGAAGTGCTTCTGTCCAACCTTTAATTACTTGGTTCACACCAAAAGATGCAGGTTGACCGCGTTCCATTGAGCTATCGAATACTGTCCCGTTGATCAAAGTTCCATGATAATGAACCGTAACGTTACTTGTTTCAGATGGCTTGTCTCCGCTTCCTGCTTCCATCACTTCGTATTGAAGACCTGAAGCCGTTGTTGTAACCTCATCACGCTTTGCGTTTTCAGCCAAAAATGCTTCACCTACTTCTTTATTCACTTCGAATTTCTTCTCCATCACACCTTGAAGGTATTTTTGAATGATTCCATCCGCCTCTTCCTGAGAGTACTTTAATTCGTTTCCTTCGAAGATATCTTTGATTGCTTCACCAATAACTTCTGGTGAGATGTCTCCTAAATTTTGTTGCTTTAAGCTTCCTGCAACACTCATTCCTATGCAGTAACTTACTGCTTTAATTTCATCTGTCATTCAAACTAGTTTTGAGCAAAGATAAGGTTAAAGCCGAGTTTTAAGTTAATTCGCACGTAAGAATCTCAAGGCTTGGTCGATATCCTCCCAAATGTCTTTCCAGTTCTCCAATCCAATGGAAAGTCGAACAAGGCCATCAGTAATTCCAACTTCTGCTCTTTCTTCAGGTTGCAACTTCGAATGTGTCGTTGATGCTGGATGTGTAGCAATGCTTCGTGTATCTCCAAGGTTGGCCGTTAATGACAACATTTTCAGTTGATCCAAGAATCCCTTTCCTGCTTCGATTCCTCCTTTTATTTCGAAGGTAACGATGCCTCCACCCAATGACATTTGCTTCTTGGCTAACTCATAATTCGGGTGAGACGATAAGAAGGGATAACGTACCGATTTCACATTTTCATGTGACTCCAACAATTCAGCAATCTTCAGTGCATTCTCGCTATGACGCTCCATACGCAAAGGCAAAGTTTCAATTGATTTGGATAACACCCATGCATTGAAGGGACTCAGTGCTGGTCCAGAATGTCGAGCAAATCCTCTGATCTGATCGATTACTTCTTTCGTAGAAAGAATGGCACCGCCTAGCGTTCTTCCCTGACCATCAATGTACTTTGTGGCAGAATGAATGACAATATCTGCCCCAAATTCAATCGGGCGTTGTAGAACGGGAGTCGCAAAACAATTGTCAATAGCGAAGAGAATATCGTTCTTCTTGCAAATCGCTCCGATTGCC
>JBFHGY010000056.1:0-9814 GCA_041582905.1 Crocinitomicaceae bacterium
ATTTCGAGATGACTTCACCACTTCTCCCCCTAACTTCTCAGCGTATTCCGCTTTTGTTAGCGAGTTGTTCATGGTTTCAACACATCCCATTCCCACCAACATTTCTGAAACTGTAGTTTGTAGATTCTCAACGTTTGGCTTTTTGAAAAGTGGCAACGACGTGTTCAATTTATCCGGAACGGGCACGTTATTGAATCCGAAAATTCGAAGCACCTCCTCTAC
Organism: Crocinitomicaceae bacterium; assembly: GCA_041582905.1. GTDB lineage: Bacteria > Bacteroidota > Bacteroidia > Flavobacteriales_D > Crocinitomicaceae > UBA4466. The sequence goes on from JBFHGY010000056.1 coordinate 223, forward strand.
TACATCCGCTTCACGCGTAACATCTACACGGTAAGCTGGAATTTCAAGTTGAGCGACTCCATTCTCTTCACTCAAAATTTTAATATCCAATTCTTTGAAAATGGCGTTTACCGTTCCAACTGGAATTTGTGTTCCAATCAAACGATTACAACGATCATACGAAAACTCAACTGTTACATTTTCAACAGGTTTTGAATTCGTGTCGACTACATCCATGGAGATTGTTCCTCCTGCTACTTCTTGAATCAATAGAGCGGCACGTTTCAAGGCATAATCCGTCATGTTTGGATCTACACCACGCTCATAACGGAAAGACGAATCTGTATTTAATCCGTGAGCTTTAGCCGTTTTACGAACGGAGACAGCATTGAAATAAGCCGATTCCAAGAAGACATCCGTTGTTTCATTTGATATCCCTGAGTCGTCACCACCAAACACACCTGCAATACACAAGTGATCCGTTCCGTTAGTAATCATCAGTTGATCTGCTCCAAGCGAACGTTCTACCTCATCGAGAGTCGTAAACTTATCTTCTTCGTTGGCCGTTTTTACAACGATTTTTCCATTTAATTTCGCTGCATCAAATGCATGAAGTGGTGTTCCCAACTCGTGCATCACAAAGTTCGTAACGTCTACCACGCTATTAATTGGTGACAGACCAATTGATCTCAATCGCTTCTGCAACCAAGATGGAGAAGCTCCTACTTTTACACCCCTAATCGATGTTCCCATGTAGCGAGGACATAAGTCCTCATTTTCTACCTCCACTGAAATTGGAAGCTCATTATTCTCTACCTTGAATGCACTTACATCCGGAAAGTTCAAAGTCAACTCTTTGTTCTCATGAACATTCAGGTAAGCCACTAAATCACGAGCAACACCAACATGTCCCAATGCATCCGATCGGTTTGGTGTCAACCCTATTTCTATTTCATAGTCATCTTCTAATCCAAAGTAAGAAGCCGCAGGCGATCCAATTTTCGCACTCGATTCTAACAAAAGAATTCCTTCGTGCGACTCACCCAATCCTAGCTCATCTTCGGCACATAGCATCCCGAACGACTCAACACCACGGATCTTCGATTTTTTGATTTTGAAATCTTCTTCAGGAGTTGGGTGCAAAGTACAACCTACCGTTGCCACAATTACTTTCTCCCCAGCCGCCACATTTGGCGCTCCACATACAATTTGAAGTGGCTCTTCACCTATTGAAACCGTCGTTACTTTCAAACGATCCGCGTCTGGGTGCTGCTCACATGAAATTACCTCTCCTACAAAAACGCCTTCCAAACCGCCTTTTACAGCTTCGATCTTCGTAATTCCCTCAACCTCAAGTCCTGTATCAGTTAGGATTTTACCCATTTCTTCGGGTGACAAATCTGTATCAACGTATTGTTTTAACCAATTGTATGAAACCTTCATGCGTGCAATTCTTTTTAAGAAGGTCAAATTTACGGGAAAAATGCCCATTAGCAAGTAGAAGGGATGCCGATTTTAACAGAAAAAGAGCGTAAATTTTTCAATCTACGCTCGCTTCATTCTTTGCTAGGAGTCAGCAGTTAGAATTCATTCATGTTGAGAAGGATCTCCAAAAGTTCATCCAGCTGCGCAGAAATGGTGCTCAGCTCATCGCTACTAAGACAATCCGATTCAATTAATTTCTCAAGCTGAATTTGAATTCGAAAGATCCGTTGAAACAATTGCTTCACCTCGTGTTGATCATTTTTTGATTGTGTTTGAAATGTGTTCATAATGTATGTTTTTAGGCTGATCAAATGCCAAATGCTTCATAGGTGCAAGGCCTGCGAAGCAGTTCATTTTAGCCTTTCAGCATTGAAGCGTGAGGCATAGATTTGCCGACGAAAACACACATAATGGACGCATGAAAAAGAGCAAATTCTAAAAAATCAACAGGATGTTACACTTGTTTCAATAGTCCGATTTGAAGATTTTGTTAAATCGTAAGCTTGAAGTTGTAGAAGAGTGTAAGAATAGCGAAATTTGAACAAACATTTTTCCAATGTACCGCTTGATTACCTGTGCGTTTGCACTTTTTTCCTTCTTCTCGTTTTCACAACAAAACTGTACGCTTAGTGGATACGTCACCAACGCTAGCGACGGTGAAACAATTATCGACGCTAAAGTATTTATCCCAAGCATCTCAAAGGGAGTTTTGACGAATACCTATGGTTTCTATTCACTGACCGTTCCTTGTGGTACGTACCAAGTGGAATTTCGAATTGGAGGAATGGAGACGGAAACGAAAGAAATAGTACTCGACGGAGATGTTCAATTTGACTTTGAAGCAGGAAATAATGTACAAGAGGTTGACGAAGTGGTGGTAAACGGAGAAGCTTCCGACAATACGAAAAGCACGAAAATCGGACAGATTGAGTTAGACATCGATGAGATAAAGAAGCTTCCTGCATTCATGGGAGAAGTAGATGTAGTGAAAACCATTCAATTGCTTCCCGGAGTATCTTCTGCGGCAGAAGGAGGGCAAGGTTTCTATGTTCGTGGAGGTGGTCCTGACCAGAATCTTGTTTTGCTAGATGAAGCGGTTGTGTATAATGCGGCTCACTTATTTGGTTTCTTCTCTGTATTCAATTCGGATGCTGTAAAAAGCGTTAATTTGATCAAAGGAGGAATGCCCGCCAATTTTGGTGGTAGAATGTCCTCAGTACTGGAGGTAAATATGAACGAAGGAAACTACAAACGACTCAGCGTAAAAGGTGGTTTAGGTGTCATTTCTTCACGAATTACAGTAGAAGGTCCACTCAAAAAAGATAAAGGGTCGTTCATGGTTTCGGGAAGAAGAACCTACATTGATGTAATCATGAAAGCAGCCATCGCTGATACATCACCTTTTGCGGGATCAAGTTATTACTTCTACGACCTGAACCTAAAAGCGAACTACAAACTCGGAAAGAACGATCGTATTTATCTAAGTGGATACTATGGTAAAGATGAATTTATCTTTAACGATCCCGACGGAGACTTCAACGCGACGATGCCCTGGGGAAATGGAATTGCAGCCCTTCGATGGAACCACCTTTTCTCTAATAAACTGTTCATGAATGTTACGGGTACGTTCACCGATTACCTCTTTAGTTTTGGTTCGGAGCAAGACGAATTCCGATTCAAACTGGAATCAGGAATTAGAGACTTGGGCGGAAAAGTTGATTTTACCTACTTCCCCAGCCCTCGACATAAAATCAAATTCGGAACACATTACACGTATCACACCTTTACACCAACCAGTGTTTCCGCCTCTCAAGAAGATGTCGTTTTCGATACCGGACTTGCCCAACAACTTAAAAGTCATGAAACGGCCGCGTATGTTCTGGATGAATTTGACCTCAATGAGCAATGGCGTTTCAATGTCGGTCTACGCTACAGTACGTTCTCTCATGTTGGACCATTCACTCGCTACGTAAAAGGTGATATCAGCACGCCAGATTCTACCATCGAATATCAAAAAGGAGATTTGATCAAATTCTACCAAGGCTTGGAGCCCCGTATATCGATGCGTTACTTATTGCCTGACAACAGTTCGATTAAAGCAGGATATTCCTACAACTATCAGTATGTCCATCTTACTTCGCTCTCTGCTGTATCCCTTCCAACGGATATTTGGTTCCCAACCACCAACATTGCAAAACCACAAATTGGCTGGCAAGGATCGCTTGGATATTTCAAAAACTTCAAGGAAAACCGTTATGAAACATCGGTGGAGGTCTATTACAAAGACATGCGAAACCTGATTGAGTACAAAGAAGGAGCACTACCATCGGATAATGTCAACGACAATACCGATAACCTTCTCACCTTTGGTCGAGGTTGGAGTTACGGAGCCGAGTTCTTTGTGAAAAAAGCCATCGGTAAATTGACTGGTTGGGTTGGATACACATGGAGCAAAACCGAGCGCGTGTTCGAAGAACTCAACAACGGAGAACCATTCGCTGCGAAATACGACAGACGCCATGATCTTTCCATCGTTGGTAGCTACGAACTGAATGAGAGATGGACCTTCTCTAGCTCTTTCATCTATGCAACAGGAAATACACTTACGCTTCCTACATCATGGTATGTGCAAGGTCAGGACTTGCTCTTCAATTATGGTCAACGAAACTCAACGAGAATGGCTCCGTACCACCGATTGGACATCTCAGCCATTTGGTACTCCAAAGCCTACAAAGAACAAGAAGATCCAACAACTGGAGAAGTAATTAAAGTCAAGAAACGTTTTAAAAGTAATTGGGCATTCTCCATCTACAATGTGTACAACAGAGCGAATCCATATTTCCTCTTTGTAGATAACGACGGTGATTTTCTTCAGGGAGATTTTGAAATTTCGGTAAAACAAGTCACGTTGTTCCCAATCATACCGAGTGTAACGTGGAATTTTGAATTTTAGACGATGAAAAAGCAACTTATATTCACTTCATTTTTAGCCACTCTATTCCTATTGAATAGCTGTACGAAAGAAGTCGTAATCGATATCCCTGGCTACGAGGAACAACTCGTTATTGACGGGCAAATAGAAACAGGACTACCTCCATTCGTTCTTCTCTCAAAATCCAAAGAAGTCTACGCTCCCACAGACTTAAATGCCTTTTTGAATGGCTTTATCACGGGAGCTACCGTAACTGTATCAGATGGAACTACGACGGTCCAACTCGATGAAATCTGTTCAGACAATCTTCCTCCTGGGACCGAACAAATGGCCGCAGCTATGTTTGGAATTTCCGAGGCAGAATTATCAAACTATACCATTTGTGCATACACCACATTCAATACGGCGATATGGGGACAAGTGGGAAAAACGTACACCCTCACGGTGGAATACGAAGGGAAAACGTACACGGCAGAAACGAGCATTCTTTCTCCAACAAGCTTTGATGATGTATATTGGAAACCCGAGCCCGACACACCTGATCATGGATTCTCGTGGGTAACACTTACCGATCCAGCGAACCAATATGATGCGTACAAATGGGAAATCAAACGCATCAACACCACCGCGAATGGATCGACGGTTGATGAATCATTCACTCCCACCTTCAACCCAGTGTTCGATGATGAGTTTTTCGATGGACTCACATTTGATTTCGGCTATGAAAATCCACACGCTACAGGCCCGAATGTTCCTGAGGAATACCGCTTCTTATACCCAGAAGGAGACACTGTTGTGATCAAACTATCAAAAATGGACCGAAATGTGTATGAGTACATGGAAAAAAAGTACACGCAATTGGCTACAGCAGGAAACCCATTCGCTACTCCTACAAATATTCCGAACAATATTTCAGGTGGAGCCTTGGGAGTTTGGGCGGGATATTCACCAAGTTTTGATACTTTAGCCTGTTACGAGTAAGAAAATCGACAACAACACGTCATTACATTATGCGCATTATTTTATTTTTCTTGTTAATTGGATTCAACTCTTTTGGTCAAACATCTGACTATCAAAAGATGTTGAAAAAATACTACAACGGTTTCCCTACTATCTCATGTTCAGAAGCCGCCCGCAAAATCGGTAATCCAAGTGTCCTATTTTTAGACACGCGTGAAAAAGAAGAATTCGAAATCAGCCATATTCGCGGAGCAACTTGTGTTGGTTATGACGATTTCAACATGTCATCGCTAAAATTAGTTCCAAAAGACGCTGAAATTATCGTGTACTGCAGCATCGGAGCGCGAAGTCAAACAATTGGAGAAAAACTAAAAGCTGAAGGTTATACCAACGTTCGAAATTTGTACGGTGGATTTTTCCAATGGAGCAATTCAGGTCTTCAAAAAGTCGATTCGCACGGAAACCCAACCGTCCGCATTCATGGCTATTCTAAAGATTGGGGAAAGTGGATCACGAAAGGAAAAATCGTTTACTAGTATGTCAGAAAAAAGACTACTGATCGTTTTTGTGAAGAATGCCATTTTGGGAACAGCAAAAACCCGACTAGCCAAAACCATTGGAAATGAAGCGGCATTTGAAGTGTACAAACACCTCATGCAAATTACAGAACATGCTACTGCCGAAGTACACAATTGTGATGTACATATTTATTTCTCTTCGGAAAAAGACGGGTCTCGATGGACGAACTACCCTCAATTTGTACAACAAGGAAATGACCTCGGTGAACGGATGTCGGATGCGTTTCGACGTGGATTCCAAGAAGGCTATTCTCACATTGTAGGTGTCGGTTCAGACCTTCCCGATTTAACTTCTAGCATCATTGAGAAAGGACTCCAAAAACTGACAGAAAATGATGCCGTATTCGGTCCTGCTGAGGATGGCGGCTATTATTTGATAGGTATGCGTTCCATGATCGATTGCATCTTTGAAGACAAGCCTTGGAGCACAGAAGGTCTCTTGGATATTACTTTAACAGACTTAAAAGAACATGGCTATTCCGTGGGACTTATCGAAACATTGAACGATGTGGATACGGAAGAAGATTTGATGAATTCGAGTTTGAAGGAGTGGTACCTCAACACCTTAGCTTAGCGCATTTTTCATTTGTTTTCTGGATGAGAACCTGATTGACATATCAAAATATGTCGATATATGAATATTGCGACATTACGAATCAGAATTCGCCTCTCCCTCACCATTTGTCCGATCCAAAATCATCAATTTCTGATAGATTTTTCGACTCAAACCACTCGTAAGTTCCTCCACTTCATTCACCGCATGAACAATCACTTCGTCGGGTAGACTCTGCGCGTACAAAATGGCGACTTTGGAAATGAGCGACATCAACTCTGAACAATAATCCAAATAACGTTCCAACTCATACTTCGTTAAAACTCGCTTTGGAGAATGTCGTGTATTGAAATTAGAATGTCCAATCACATTGGGGTCTTTCGTCAGCTGATGCATGTCAATCACATGAGCAATCACGCGCAGCTCATTCAAACGTTCAAGCGCCCGCTTTCGTTTCACACGAACTTCAATGGTCACCAGAAAAAAGATCGCTGCTCCCAACAAGACAACATCATTAATCAAAGCTTCAAGCAAGGTCATGATGTTCACGAGCGTATTGTCTTTGATACTAAAATCGACAAAAGAAATCGTATAAATGATACCGATAACCGCTATGGCAATAGCTGCATAAGAAGAAATACGAATGGCTAGATTTGGCTTCGCAATCCACTCAGCGTTTTTCTTACTTTTCCGTGCGATATCTAGAAACTGCTGACAGACTTGTTCTAAACCAGAATTAGGAAATCGATCGTTAATTCGAAGCTTTAAGAGCTTAATGGTATTAACGATTTTATCTGCATCCAGTTGAACCATTCCTAGTAATACGTTTCCGTCATTAAGTAATTCTTCACGTAGTCTTCCACTCCTTCTTCCAAAGTATGAAATGGAATATCATATCCAGACGTAATCAATTTTGACATATCAGCCTCCGTGAAATATTGGTATTTGTCGCGAATATCCTCAGGCGTATCAATGAAGGAAATATTCTCCTCCTCTCCCATCGCTCGGAAGGTATTTTTAGTGAGATCAAGGAAGGTACGTGCTTTTCCAGAGCCAAGATTGTAGATTCCTGACTCAGGAGACGATTCCATCAAATAGCGACACACTTCAACCACATCCTTCACATACACGAAGTCACGCAACTGCTCTCCATTCTTGTAATCTGGATTGTGCGAACGGAATAATTTCATTCCTCCCGTTTTTCCAATTTGGTTAAAGGCATGGAAAATAACTGATGCCATTCTTCCCTTATGGAATTCATTCGGACCGTATACATTGAAAAACTTCAATCCCGCCCAGAAAGGGGGAAATTCAGTTTGTTTCAACACCCACTTATCGAAGTCGTTTTTAGAATCTCCGTAAGGATTCAATGGTTTCAACTTTTCGACTACATCATGATCATCTTTATATCCGAATTCACCCAAACCGTAGGTTGCCGCTGAGCTCGCATACACCAAAGGAATATTGAACTTCACGCAATGGTTCCAAATATCTTTTGAATAGTTGACATTGAGTTCATCAAAAATGGACACATCGAATTCCGTTGTATCTGTTCGAGCTCCGATGTGATAAATAAAATCTACCTCTTCTCCGAAATCAGCCAACCAAGCGATAAAATCTTTTCGCCCAATTTTCATCTTGATCGTTTTACCTTCAAGATTTCCATCCTTCTCCGTTTTAGAGAAATCATCTACTACAATAATATCGGTATATCCCGCTTTATTCAATCGACTGACAAGGCAACTTCCGATAAATCCGGCAGCCCCTGTTACAACTATACTTTTCATAAAATTTTCTTTTCGGAGGATTAGAATAATCCGTTGATTTCGGCGTCTATCATGTTAATGATCTTCCCAAGGTCTTCCTGATTTTCCATGAAGTTGTTGTTATCCACGTCGATAATCAACAATTTCCCTTTGTCATAGGTTGAAATCCAAGCCTCGTAACGCTCATTTAATCGTTTCAAGTAATCCAATCGGATACTTTCTTCGTAATCGCGACCTCTACTTTGAATCTGGTTTACCAAAGTAGGTACACTCGCACGTAGGTAAATCAACAAATCGGGAGAAGAAACGAAAGAGTCCATCAAGTTGAAAAGCGAAAAATAGTTTTCAAAATCTCGCGTAGTCATCAACCCCATGGAGTGCAAGTTCGGTGCAAAAATGAATGCATCTTCGTAGATCGTTCGATCTTGAATTACCGTTTTATCCGACTGCTGAATTTCTTGTACTTGCGTAAATCGGCTGTTGAGATAATAGATTTGTAAGTTGAATGACCAGCGTTGCATGTCTTCGTAGAAATCATTCAAATAAGGATTCTGTTCTACATCTTCGAAGTGAGTTGTCCAACCATAATGTTTGGCCAGTAACTTTGTTAACGTTGTTTTTCCAGCTCCTATATTTCCTGCTATTGCAACATGCATATTCGCAAATTTTTATTGATTATTCTCTTTCTAGTAACTCATTCCGACTGGCATCAGATCGGACTGACTAAATTAAGAACTTTGCGGCAACGGGCAAGGGTTATTTGAGCATTTGCAGCTCAAACTTATGAACATTTTTTGGAGTTCGCGCGAAGAGTGCACCATTCACAACTTTCACTTCGAACACATTTGATATCGGTAAAGAAATAGCGCGAGTAGCACCTGTTCGGACATTTCGAACTTCTAATACATTCTCTTTCAGAATGAACAAATTCGACTCATTGGCATCAAAGTAATCAACATTCTCTTTACGAATGACTTCAATGAGTGATCCATAAATATCCAAGACAAAAATACCTTCTGATGTCCGTAGATAGAGTCGATTACCAGCTTCTTTCAGTTGATCAACAGCACTAAAATTCAACAAACCACTCAAGTTCCCGACTTGTCGAGTAGGATCGTTTCCGATAATTGGTAATTGATAAAGCGTTGAGTTAAGTTGATCCATGATCCACATCTTGTCTGGTTGACTTGATGCACTAACGAATGTGGCATTAACAACATCCTCGTCGGCTAGTTCCAGACAATCCTCCGTTGAAGACAAGGTGTTATCCAAGAAACAAAGCGTCTGTTGTTCCTCTGAAAAATGCACCAATTTCATCGTATTGATGCTCACAATGGCC
>JBFHGY010000057.1:0-9740 GCA_041582905.1 Crocinitomicaceae bacterium
AGCTGCACATTCTTCATCAGGTTTTGTGAGGTCTCCAAACCAAGTCCTAATCGATATCCTTCATAATTTCTAAACGTCAACAAGCGCTGCAAATCCATATTGATGTACTTTCCTAGCGGCACTTTTCCTTCTGTCAAAATTTTGAAAACATTCAATAAACGATCAAAATTCATCTCTTCACCGATACTATCCACCACGCGATACGTTTCCTTCTCTTTATCCGTAATCGCATACTTTCGGTAACGTTCCCACTCTTCTTCCTCTAACTCTCCTGCGCCTTCTGCTGTTTCCACAACAATATTATCATTGAATCCTTTTTTATCAATTTCTGGATTGATCTTGACGTCTTCAATGTAGGAGCTACCTCGACCAATTAAGTAGGCCGACTTCAAGTTCGGATCCAACTCAAGTGATCGCAAATCTACTTCCGTTGTCAATTTGCTTGGAAACCACTTCTTCCCTTCTACAAAATCATACTCTTGGATAATTTTCACGGTAATTCCCGACGAATCATTGTACGGTTCGGCCACCACTTTCTCAATCGCATATCCATTCGTATTGATGTACAAGTGTCCTGTCATTCCTTTGAATACTTTTCCCAATCGCGGTCGATAAAAAATGGTGAAAGTCGTATCCTGATTTACGATTGTTGTATCCTCCAGAATAAACAAATACCGATTGATTCCCCCGCGCGCAATGGGATTCACATACTGATTTCCGAACAAATCAAATTGATTTTCATAAAAATGAAAAGACTGCAAGCTGTTGGCAAAAGTAGAGAACATCGGATCGGATATTCCGGACACTTTATACGCCAATATCTCCTCTTTATCCCGATACGGAGGAATAAATGTACGCTTCGAAGTACTTTCCATCATGAACAGGTGCTGCTTCGTAAATGTCTCGCGCATGCTGATCAAATTGGAATCCTTCGTTGTTTCAGGAATCGCGGCCAATGCCTCAGGATTCAAATCGAACTTAAACTTGCTATAGCTTTTGTACGTAAACGCATCATTTCTAACAGGATGATTGATTTTTCGGCGGTCGATTACCTCTCTCATAATTCGATGCGCAGGATTATCACCTGCTACCACAACAACTTCTTCCACATCTTGTTCTCCGTACTTCATGTGCAGCACCGTTCCCGACACCTGACTCAACACGTACACCGTATCTTCGTACTGCGCATAATTCAGCTCAACAGATGTCACCTCATCATTTAGAGTAATGTAACCATCCAAATCACTTAAAAAAGGAGATCCACTATTCGGAATTACTTTTACGAAAGGAATGGGTTCGTTCGTACCCTCTTCTTGTATTTGATAGATTTGTTGGGCCAGAGCGCACAGCCCACCGAAAACGGATAGGAATAGAAGTATCGTTTTGTTCATAGTTACAAAGCTAATCGAACTGTTTGATTTAATCGTTCTTTCATTCAAGACTGATGAAGTAACGAAAAGTTACACGCATGAATTGTCCTCGATTCATTTTGCACGTTGCTGTTCGTATGTTTTCTCCGTACTTTTGATGTATCGGACGGACGGCAGATCATATCAACATTTTACGGCATTTGACATTTCCCAGGATTTGGCAAGGTGCATTGCTGAAATGGAGTTATTGGGCTTCTCGTCTTCGAAAAAAATCCGTTCATAAAGGTCAGCCAATTAGTTTAAGCATCGAACCAACAACGGCCTGCAATTTGGGCTGCCCAGAATGTCCAAGTGGACTAAAGCAGTTTACCCGTCCAACCGGAAAATTGAATCTGGACTTACATGAAACGATGTTGGATCAGGTGAAGAAATCAGTTTTTTACATCAACTATTATTTTCAGGGAGAACCTTTCCTACATCCTCAATTTTTAGAATTGATTCGAAGCGCCAAAAAACGAAAAATCTATACCGCCACCTCCACCAACGCGCACTTTATTGATGAGAATAAGGCCCGTGAAATTGTTGCTTCAGGATTGGATCGCTTAATTATTTCGATTGATGGATTGACACAAAAGACCTACGAGAATTATCGCGTGAATGGAAAGCTCAACAAAGTCATTGAAGGCACAAAGCATCTTATCGCGGCAAAAAAGGAAGCCCATTCAAAAACACCCCATTTGATATTTCAGTTCTTAGCCGTGAAACCCAATGAGCATGAAGTCCCCGAAGTAGTTAAACTCGGGAAAGAAATCGGTGTAGACGAAGTCCGAATCAAAACAGCGCAACTATACGATTACAAGCATGGAAATCCATTGATGCCTGAAAATGAAACCTACGCGCGGTATAAGAAGAACATCGACGGTACCTATTCCCTGAAATACAAAACGGGCAATCATTGCTGGCGCATGTGGTCTTCTTCGGTTTTAACCTGGGATGGAAAAGTTGTTCCCTGCTGTTTCGATAAGGACGCGCAGCACGTGCTCGGCTCTCTGGAAAATGCTTCATTCAAAGAAATCTGGAACAGTGCATCCTATCGAAGCTTTCGAAATGCGGTATTGACATCGAGAAATGAAATCGATATTTGTCAAAATTGCTCGGAGGGAGCAAAGGTTTGGGCGTGACTTCGACAGGCTCAGCCACCGCAATTTAGAATGGCTCCTTTTTTAGACAAAAAAATAGAGGACTGAGGTGCTACATTGAACTTGTCGAAATGCTCTCGAAGTCCGACATCTTGGGTGATCGAAAATGATGATTTATTTGGGCGCCTTCCCGATGCAGATAGTTATCAGTAGTACCCACAAAAAAAGCCCAACGCATACACGTCAGGCTTGAATATTTATCTGTAAAGGAATATTATTCTTCCTCGTCTTCCAAAATTCTCTTTGGGCGCAATTTTTCCAACGCTCCCAATGTGATCCAATACGGAACTGCAAATCCCATTAGGAATACCAATAGCCAAAATGCCATTCCACCAATAAAAAGGAACAATACTAATCCGAATACACTCATCTTAATAATTTTTGTGTTTGCTTAACGCCGCTAAATTAATGAAATTATTTAATAAGATGAACTCGAAATTAAATTTGATTCACATCATTTTTAAAATTCGTTATTTCTGGAAAGCGAATGAGGAATTAACGCCTTATTTCGAAGCCATTTGCCGAAAAAATCGCACCTTTACAGGTGAAATATTATCTGGTTAAACAACAACACGAATATGGAATATCGTATCGAAAAAGATACCATCGGCGAGGTAAAAGTTCCTGCTGATAAATATTGGGGAGCGCAAACAGAGCGTTCACGTAACAACTTTAAAATTGGACCTGCGGCATCTATGCCGTTGGAAATCGTTCATGCCTTTGCTTACTTGAAAAAAGCGGCTGCTCATGCGAACTGTGAGTTGGGTGTTTTAGAATCAGAGAAGAGAGATTTGATTTCTCAAGCAGCAGATGAAATCATCGCAGGAAAATTGGATGATCAATTTCCATTGGTGATCTGGCAAACTGGTTCTGGTACTCAAAGTAACATGAACGTAAACGAAGTGATTGCGAATCGTGCGCATGTACTCGCAGGAAATACTTTGGGAGATGGTGGAAAAACAATTGCACCAAACGATGATGTAAATAAATCACAATCAAGTAATGACACCTTCCCTACGGGAATGCACATTGCTTGCTACAAAAAGATCGTAGAAACAACGATTCCTGGAGTTGAGCAGTTACGCGATACACTTCAGGCAAAATCAGACGCATTTAAGGATGTGGTAAAAATTGGTCGTACACACTTGATGGACGCAACACCACTTACGCTTGGACAAGAATTTTCAGGATATGTTTCTCAATTGAACCATGGATTGAAGGCCTTGAAAAACACGCTTGCTCACTTATCTGAACTTGCATTAGGAGGTACGGCTGTGGGAACTGGATTGAATACTCCAAAAGGATATGATGTATTGGTTGCTCAGAAAATTGCAGAATTTACAGGACTTCCATTCATTACAGCAGAAAACAAATTTGAAGCACTTGCTGCGCACGACGCGATCGTTGAAACACATGGAGCATTGAAACAAATTGCTGTTTCTTTGAACAAAATCGCCAACGATATTCGCTTGATGGCATCAGGTCCACGTTCGGGTATTGGTGAAATCATTATTCCTGCAAACGAGCCAGGATCGTCTATCATGCCAGGAAAGGTGAACCCAACTCAAGCGGAAGCAATTACAATGGTCTGCGCTCAAGTAATGGGTAACGATGTTGCCGTAACTGTTGGAGGAACGCAAGGACACTACGAATTGAACGTTTTCAAACCAATGATGGCGGCCAACTTACTTCAAAGTGCTCAATTAATTGGTGATGCATGTGTATCATTCGATGAAAACTGTGCTCAAGGTATCGAACCAAATCATACACGTATTCAGGAATTGTTGAACAATTCATTGATGTTGGTTACAGCTCTAAATACCAAAATTGGTTACTACAAGGCTGCAGAAATTGCAAATACAGCGCACGAAAACGGAACTACTTTGAGAGAAGAAGCAATTCGTTTAGGATACGTTCCAGCTGAAGAATACGACAATTGGGTAGACCCGAAAAAAATGATCGGTAGCTTGGATTAATCCAATTCCGACATTGGAAAAATAGAATTCAGAATTGAGGCGTTCGTTTGAACGCCTTTTTTCGTATATTGTGGGTTAGAATGCGCGTAAGAGTGTGTTTTTTTTGAACTAATCATGAAAATGAACTCTACAGAACCGCTATTAACATTTCGAGAAAAGAAATACGAAAGTCATGATTACGTTTGATTTAGTCGAAGCAAAAAGAAACCTACACTGCTTAAGAAGCAATGGTCCGAATGCCAAAAAATGTCAGAAAGATTTTGCGAACAGAGTAGAATCGATTGCGCGTAAAGCTCAACAGCATTTACCATTTACCTTACTTCATAAAGGACAAAGTAGTGCTGGACCTGATTTCGTTTCTTCATCGAATGCAAAGCCAAAATCGAGTACGGTTGAGAAGTTGATCTATCCAACCAAATTCATGAGTAACTCGTACCTCGCGTGGGATTTGAAATTCACACTTCAAGCAGGTATTCAAGTGGGTGCGTTCACGGGTGATGTGATTAATCGTTCCGAAGCCAAAGAGTACGCGCGACAATTCGTTGAGAAATTCATGAGCCAAGAAGGAGGCGTTTGGGTGGACGATGGAGGACTTTCCGAAGGAATCAAAAGATCAACCGAAGGAAAAAAACTCATTCGTAACATTATCAGCGGGTTTAAAGAAAACATGATCCTTCACAAAGGCGATTTCACCAAGTGCGCACTCGACGAATCACAAATCAAATCTCCTAGTTTTGGTTTTGATTCCAGTCCAACCTTAAAAATATTAGTAGGTGGAACGCAAGAACTCCGTGTTGAGTTAACCTTTATTACCTACGACATCAGCAAAAGCACATGGAAAGCACGTATGGATGTCGAAATTCGCGATGATTTTGGGGTTACCGAAAGTGACATCACAAACGCCTCTCCAGCAGCAAAGCTAGGCATGGGAGGGTTGATGGATATGTGGGTGCTACAACGTCAACGCGGACAAAAGCCGTTTACGAGCGTGTTTAATTTCTCGTTCATCTGTAACGGAGATTATTAGCACATCCCAAAAAGAAAGCGGTTCCTTTTTCAGGTAACCGCCATACTTTTCATCAAAACGAAATTTTTCTCGCTAGTCAAGCTTAAACGTAATTGGTAGTCGTGCTTTACTTCTCACGGGATTCCCTCGCGATTCCGCTGGCTTCCAATCAGGCATCATGGTAACAAGTCGCTTCGCTTCTAAATCCAAATTTTTAGAAACACCTCGAAGGACTTTAACTGTTGTGACTTCTCCGTTCTTTTCAACGACAAACTCGACATACACGCGGCCTTGAATTCCCATTTCACGTTCCTCTGCAGGATACTTTAAATGATCTTTGATGTACTTCATTAACGCTTCCGTTCCCCCTGGAAATTCTGCTTCTACATCTGGAAATTGAATGACTTCTGGTTCCTGGAAACCATCATCTGGAATCCGTGGCGGTGGCGGAGGTGGCATGATGGGTTTGATTGGATCTGGCATCGGATCAGGATCAGGCATAGGTCCTGGCGGAATCGGATCCACGGGAGGAATGGGTTCGGGAGGCGGAGGTAACTTCGTTGCGACAGGCTCCACATCAATTGTATCGGCAACTAACGCATCTTCCTCTACAAGATCCTTTATCTCCACCTTTTCTTTACTCTTATTGGATTCATCTTTCTCAATTCTTGGCTCGGTACAGGATGTTACAAACATCAAGCTCACCAACAGAAAAGAAGACAATTGTCCTATTTTTTTCATAAGTCTTAGTATAAATCAAAATTAATTGGCAGTCGTACTCTTGCCGCAACAACCTTGCCGTTATGTTCAGCTGGAATCCACTTCGGCATGGAACGAACAAGGCGCAGTGCTTCTTCATCACATTCTTCGGAAATTCCTCGCATTACTTCCACATGTGTTACGCAGCCGTCTTTTTCTACGATGAAAGAGACATAGACTCTCCCTAGAACAGAAACATCCCGATCCGGATATTGAATATTCTCTTGAATATACTTCTTCATTTCAGAAATTCCACCTGGGTATTGTGCATCAATGTCAGGGATCACATCAGGATTAATAGAGTTGTACGGCTTTCCATGTGTCCGTTCAATTGCCCCCCGACAAATAGGAGGTCTAGGAAGTTCAATGCTCTTCACCTCATTCTCCATTTTCCCCAAGGATGAAGGAGTACTCATTCTCTCGATATCAGCTGAAACGTGAACATTCGATGAATCTTTCAACTTTTCTTCAATCTCAAATTGAATCTCCTCCGCTTCTACCCTTGATTTCATTTCCTCATCAGAAACTTCTGGGTCAGTATTCTCCGTTTCCGGAACATCTACGCAGCTGTATGCGAACAGCGAAACGCCGAACATTAGTAGTATGTATTTCATGTTAAGTAGATTTAGGTAAGAACAGAAGCGACCACCCATTGGCAGTCGCTCCCGTGCTATTCAGCACGAATTCAATTTAGTTCTGTAGAACAAATACGATTGGCATGCGCACACGCGTACGAACCACACCATATTTATCTTCTCCAGGCTTCCACTTAGGGAACGTTTTGATAATTCGAACTGCTTCGCGATCAAGCGTTTGAGAAACTCCTCTTTCAATCTTCACATTGGTCACTGAACCATCCTTTTCTACTACGAAAGAAACATATACTCTTCCCTGTACTCCCAGCTCGCGATCAATCTCTGGGTATTGCTGAACCGAAACAATTTTTTCCATCATCGCCTGACGTCCACCGATGTATTGCGCATCGATTTCTGGAATCTTGATGTCATCAACCGGATTTATCTTCACCTTTCCTCCAGGAAGACTAAACCCAAAACCACCGGGTCCATCTGGCAATTTTGGCCCAACCTTACCGTTGTTTGTTGCAGTGGTGTGTTGCGATACCGCCGTTTGACTCCCCAAGTTTTGCTGCTGATTTTGCTGTTGATCTTGAGACTGTTCTTGCTGCTTTGGTTGCTCCAATTTCTTCTCAGTCTCCTTTTCCGATACATCAAACGTGATTTGTTCTTCCACGGCCACAGCGAGCTTCTCAGCTTCAGTAATGGATTTCTCGGTGTAAGTAAAAGCTGCAAGCGTAAATGAGCCTGCTACTAGAAGTCCAACATTGAAGATGGCTGCTCTTTTGCGTTCCATGTCCATCTTCGGATTTTTCTTTGCGATCATAATTAATAATTTAAAGTTATGACCTAAAACGCCCAAATTATATGCCAAGGAACTGGCGTTGAGAACTCAACTAGTTACTTGTTAAATTCTGTTAATGAAGTGGACCGTATGTTGATTAAACGGTTGTAGCAACTCGTGAAATGTTTGAGAAAAAAGCATGAAATTTCTATTTAAGTGGCGTCCATACCGTTCAAAAAGACCTTCAAAATGTAGTTTTCAATCCAATTTTGTTCACAGAAACATCACTTTATCTTTAACCGAAAATAACAATTGAGTCTACAAAATCAGTACTTTCGCAGTGATGGCGAAGCAGAAAAAATATACGCTTGCTTTTGAGCAAACTTTCGATTTCGATATGATTGGGATTTGCTCGCATCACAGCGACTACCGATTGGCATGGGGCATTAATGAATGTCTTGCGATTCATTTAAGTCGATGTGAAGAAAACTATATTGTCACAAACAGGAAAGGAGAGACCGTTTCATCGCACTCGATGTACGAATTCACCGACGAAGAAAACCGATTAGATTATTTCCTTGTAAAGAATAAAATGCACGGAAATTATCTCATTCCAGAAAAACCTTCCATCGACTATTTTCTTTTCTTGTGCGACAATTACGCCGTCGATATTGAAGAATTAACGAAGCAGTTAAAAACGATTAAAAGTGTTCTGGGAGTATATCTTTTTGAACCAGAGGAAATCGATTCTGCTGAGAATTTAGTATTTAGATAATATGAAAAGAACGAAAATAGTTGCTACACTCGGACCTGCATCCAGCAATAAAGAGGTATTGAAACAAATGATCCTCGAAGGAGTGAACGTATGTCGATTGAATTTTTCACATGGTAGCCATGATGACCACAGCGCTGTGATTGAAACCATTCGCGAACTGAATGATGAGTTAGGAATGAACACCGCTATTCTTGCCGATTTGCAAGGTCCAAAAATCCGCACAGGCGTGATGAATGATAATGGTGTCGAATTGATAAACGGATCAACAGTCACGATTGTAACGGATGAAATTGAAGGAACAGCCGACAAATTCTCCATTAATTACAAGCAACTACCAAAAGACAGCTCGGCAGGAGAAGTCATTCTTTTGGATGATGGTAAACTCAAATTGGAAGTTATTTCAACTACCGATACAGAAATTAAAGCGAAGGTATTGCACGGAGGTATTTTATCCTCTAAAAAAGGTGTGAACCTTCCGAATACGAAAATCTCTCTCCCTTGTTTGACAGAGAAAGATTTGGCGGATTTAGAATTCGCTCTGGACAAAAATGTGGATTGGGTTGGACTGTCATTCGTGCGCTCGGCTCGAGACATCATCGAACTAAAACACATCATCCAAACACGTAAGTGTAAGGCGAAAGTTGTCGCAAAAATTGAAAAGCCAGAAGCTATTGATGACATCGACGATATCCTTCGTGCCAGTGATGCCTTGATGGTAGCACGTGGAGATTTAGGGGTAGAAATTCCTTACCAAAACGTTCCATTGATTCAAAAGATGTTGATCAGCAAAGGTCGTTCGCACTCAAAACCGGTGATTGTTGCGACGCAAATGATGGAAAGCATGATTACCAGCATCTCTCCAACACGTGCCGAAGTGAATGACGTTGCCAACGCAGTGCTCGACGGAGCCGATGCCGTGATGCTTTCTGCAGAAACATCCGTTGGAAAATTCCCTGTTGAGGTGATTCGCACCATGACCAATATTGTAAAGGAAATGGAAACGCACGACGGACTCTATAACAAAGAAGAATTGCCAGAGAAAAATCAATCGCGTTTTATTACCGATAGCATTTGTTTTAACGCATGTCGATTATCACGTAGAGTAGAATCAAAAGCGATTCTGACAATGTCCTTCTCAGGCTACACAGCCTACAAAATTGCTTCACAACGTCCACGTGCCGACATCTTTGTTTTCACAAGTAACAGACAAATCCTCACGCAACTCAATTTGATTTGGGGAGTTCAAGGTTTTTACTACGACAAAACGGTGAGTACTGATCACACGATTGCCGACAT
>JBFHGY010000058.1:0-9728 GCA_041582905.1 Crocinitomicaceae bacterium
AGAGTCAGGTGGGAGCCTTACCCCAAAATATGAAGCTTTATGCGAAGCATCGCAAGAGCGTTCCAAATCTATTATTGAAGCCCATTATTCAGTCAATTTCACCCAGTGAGTTCGAGTTACGAATTCCGTTCAAAGAAAATTTTAAAAACTAATGGATTCATTAACGCAAATTGTACTCGGCGCTGCAGTAGGTGAGGCGGTTTTAGGAAAGAAAATTGGGACACGCGCCATGTTGTGGGGAGCCATTGCTGGCACCATTCCTGATTTAGATGTCATGTTACGCTTCGTAACGGATGAAATAACAGCAACAGAAATGCACCGTGGATTCTCGCATTCGCTGGTTTTTAGTATTCTATTCGCGCCCATTCTGGCTTGGGTTGCTCATGGTATCCATAAAAAGAAACGGCCCGACGCCACTCGAAGGGATTGGATTCTCCTTTTCTTTCTAGCGCTGGTGACCCATCCATTGTTGGACATGCACACCACGTGGGGAACGCAATTTTTCTGGCCTTTCGAGGTGAAAATCACCTATAATAACATCTTTGTTGTCGATCCGCTATATACCATTCCTTTCTTGATTTGTCTGTTGATTGCTATGTTCTACAAACGAACCAATCCAAAGCGTCGTTTCTTCAATAATCTCGGGCTCATTATCAGTACATCCTACATGGCACTTACTTTCGTGTTCAAAGGGATTGGTTATCATGCCGTAGATGAAAGTTTGGCGGAGCAAGGAATTGACTTCGTAGAAATCGAAACCTTACCAACTCCGTTGAATACCATTTTATGGAATGCACACATTGAAACGGAAAATGGCTATCGATTTGGACATTATTCCTTACTTGACGATGATCAACCGATCGTTTTTTCGAAAGAATTCCCTAAAAACCATCATCTTATCGATTCCATTCGAGATGATGAGAAAATTCAACAGATCTTGCGCATCGCTAATGGTTGGTATTCCATTGAAAAGAAGGAGGATCGACTGATCTTTAATGATCTTCGCTTCGGACAGTTTGGAATGAACCCGAACACAGCAAAAATCATGTGGCAATATGAAATCTCGGAAGCTTCAGATGGCGGAGTGGAAGTGAAACGATTGCAACCCGAGATAGGTGATGTCGGTAAAGCATTTAGCCAAATGTGGCAACGATTGAAAGGCGATAAATCGGTGGAGAAGGAGTGAGCAGTGTTATTCGAATACTACTGATTGTACTCACCACATTTTTTGGGTTTGTTGTGTCGATATTCATGATGATCGCTCAAGTTTTATATTTTATGTCGATCGAAACCCTTGAGGGATATTTCAATGTCCTCGGGATAGCCTACGTGATCTTGGCTCTGATATTGATCGTTACAAATATTCCTAGTATTGTTTGTAACGCGAAGATCATGAAGTACAAACAACAGATACGTTCAATAGATGTTATTGACGAAACGTTTTCGTCTAGAGAAATGAACGCTCGTCAATACCTTCCTTCGAAATTACTGCGGAATTTCAATCTTGTATTCTACGGAAGTTTTCTTTTGAATTATGTTATATCGACGATTCAGATTGCGGTCTCAGACCAAGTTGATTTCATCGTTGCTGTACTCTCAGTCATCACCGTTGTTTGCGGGGCTGTGATGCTTATTGATGCAATTGTAATTCGTAATCGGTTTCGATTGGACTTAGATTGATCAAACTCTGTTAGAACCCCCATTTTCTCAATCCTATATTCCTTCATTGCGAAGTCGCCACTTAGTGAATTTTTCAATGACGGTTCCTGAGCCAGCCGAAGGACAATTATTTAATCTTTCAATTCAATCCAACAAAAAACCTCAATCCAAAATGAATTGAGGTTTCAAGCTGAAGACTAAATCTTTCTTAGTGTCCATGAGCAGCTAAATAACGTTCAGCATCTAAAGCAGCCATACATCCAGTTCCTGCAGCAGTGATCGCTTGACGGTACGTTTTGTCCGCTGCATCTCCCGCTACGAATACACCTGGAACGTTTGTTTTCGAAGTTCCTGGCTCTTCGTACTTGATGTAACCTGTTTCATCCAAGTTGATGTAATCTTTGAAAATGTCTGTGTTTGGCTTGTGACCAATCGCAACGAAGAAACCAGTACATGGAACATCGTGCTCTTCACCAGTAACGTTGTTTTTAACGCGAGCTCCAGTTACACCTTGATCATCTCCTAATACTTCAACGGTTTCTGTGTTGTAAAGGATTTCAATGTTTTCGGTATTCTTCACACGGTCAGCCATGATCTTAGAAGCTCTAAATTCATCTCTACGAACCAACATCGTTACTTTTGTACAAAGCTTTGACAAGTAGTGTGCTTCTTCACATGCTGAATCTCCAGCACCAACAATCACCGTTTCTTGTCCGCGGTAGAAGAATCCATCACATACGGCACAAGCAGAAACTCCACCTCCCATTTTGAGGTATTTTTGCTCACTTTCCAATCCTAAGTACTTCGCGGATGCTCCGGTAGAAATAATCACGGTTCTTGCGTGAATTTCTGTCCCGTCATCTGCCCATGCTTTATGGATATCTCCTGAAAAATCAACTTTTGAAATGAATCCAAAACGAACATCCGTATCGAATCGCTTCGCTTGAGCTTCTAATTGCATCATCATTTCAGGGCCTGTTACACCATCAGGGTATCCAGGGAAGTTTTCCACTTCATTCGTTGTTGTCAACTGTCCACCTGGTTGCATTCCTTGATACATCACTGGATTCATGTCAGCACGCGCCGCATAAATAGCTGCAGTGTATCCTGCAGGTCCAGAACCAATAATCAAACAGTCTATTTTTTCTATATCACTCATATTTTTATCTGTATTTTCTTTTTTTGACGTAATGACAAAAATAATATTTCACGATTGATTTACGTTGTAACCTTAGTTGCATTTTGTAATGCTAGGAATTCAAGCTTCACACTTTTGATTCATGTGTGGTATAAGTGCTGTTTTATTTTGTATTTGAAGAAAAAGACACTAGCTTTGTAGCCCTTAATTTCTTTGTAGAATTATGATCGATACCGAATTGTACCAGGCGAAAACCCTGTACCCTTTTCAAGAACAAACCGTTCAATCCATCCTTAAGGAGCTAGCCGATAACGGGAAAAACTTTAACCTGCTTTTCCAATTGCCTACGGGCGGTGGGAAAACAGTGATTTTTTCCGAAATCACTCGACGCTATATCGAGACAGTGAAGGAAAAGGTCTTGATTCTGACGCACAGAATTGAGCTTTCGGTGCAAACGTCAAAGCAACTCTCTGCGATCGGTGTAAATAACAAGGTAATCAGTAGTGAGGTAAAGGAAATTCCAGATGAAGATGAATACAACTGTTTCATCGCCATGGTGGAAACCTTGAATAATCGCTTGAATGACGACGAGAATTTCATCAAAGGAATTGGACTTGTGATTGTCGATGAAGCGCACTACAACAGCTTCCGAAAGATTTTCCAGTTCTACGGGAATGCGAATATTTTAGGAGTAACAGCTACTCCGTTAAGTAGTAACAAAGCGCTTCCATTGAATGATAACTACCATAAGTTATTGGTGGGAGAAAGCATTGCTTCGTTGATCGAGTCGGGATACTTGTCTGACGCTGATTCGTACACGTACGACGTTAACCTTCACGGATTGAAAATCGGTTCAAACGGTGATTTTACGGTAAGTAGTTCAGATGTGGTTTATGGAAACTACTTCATGCAGGAAAAACTCTTGTTTGCCTATGAAGAAGTTGCGGTTGGAACGAAAACATTGATCTTCAACTCGGGAATTGATACGTCGATTCGAGTGGAAGAGACCTTTAAGAAAAGAGGATATAAAATTCGTCACTTAGATTCTACATTTAGTGATAAGGATAGAAAAGACGTTTTATCTTGGTTTAAAACGACGCCTGATGCGATTTTGACATCTGTCGGGATTTTGACAACAGGATTTGATGAACCAACCGTAGAAACGATCATCTTGAATCGTGCAACACGTTCACTCACATTGTACCATCAAATGATTGGTCGTGGATCTCGTCGTTTGCCGAACAAAGACAAGTTCAAAGTAATCGACCTAGGAAATAACGTACGTCGTTTCGGTATATGGCAAGATTATTTGAATTGGCAGGATGCCTTCCGTTTTCCTGATCGTTTCTTGGAAGCACGTTTGACAGAAGCGGAAGATCTTGAGTTTGAAGTAGAATTTGAATTCGGTCGTGGGGTAAATGAAGTAATCGATACCAAACCATTGGAAGAATTCTCTATCAAAGATTATTACTACGATTGTGTGGATAACGGAAGAAAAGGGAAGGATGCCGTTGATGCTTCATTGGAAAACCACTTTGAAGTGATTCGCGACGCAGCAGAAGATTATTTCCACGGATTGGAAATTATGGGAATGCTGTCCGATCATATCGAATACCGTTTGAAGCATTACACGAAGTGCATCACGAAAAGTACTCCGAATTATCTTAAATACATCACGGAAACATACGAAAGACAATTACGTCAGAAATTACGTGCTGTTCTGGATGATGAGTAGTTGAAAATGAGTTCGATATAGGTGCTCAATTAACAATTTCATCAAGATTCTTTATTCATAGCGTGACATTTTTTATGGAATGTTGAACGACCTTGCATCTTATGTGTACAGATGCAAAACCAACGCCATGAAAAATATTAGCATTCCAGAACCCTGTTCCGAGAACTGGAACGAAATGACGCCAACAGAAAAAGGTGCTTTTTGTCAGAAATGTGCGTTGGAAGTAATTGACTTCACGAATAAATCAGGAGACGAAATCCGCGATATTCTAGCACTGAACATCGGAAGTCGCGTCTGTGGACACATTCAACCCAAACAACTCGATCAACTCAATGACGATTTTCAAGTATGGCAACTGAATACAAAGCAATCGTTTAATCGAGCGTGGATTTTCTCGTTGTTGGTGGTTTTCGGTTTGACTCTATTCAGTTGTGAGGAAGACGAAGCGCCTGTAATTCAATCCATCCAACAAACGGCCCAATCATTCTTTAAGAACTTTTCTGAAAACGTGGAAGTAAGGCCTCAGTCAGAAAGTGGGCATTTGCAAGTTGGGGAATCTCACGTGACGGGTCAGATGAAAATGGAAATTCCAAATGATGACCCCGTCAAAGAAGTGAATATCGACATCGAAGAAATTGTAGTGGTGAGTGAACTCAATACTGATCGGGAAGATATTACTTGTGAAATGGGAAGTGAGGATGATGTTTCTTGGGTTACCATCGATGGGGCAGTCTCTGTTTCTCGAGTTTACGCTGACCATTTAATTGATGTCACTGAAGTTGAAACGGAAGAAGCAATGTCTGCATTGGTCTATCCAAATCCTGCGTCCAATCAAATAACAGTAAAGGTTGAAATGCCAACGGAGAGCGATGCTGAAATACAATTATTTGCGCCCAATGGAAAACATATCCGTACGATTCATTCGGGAAGTTTATCTAAAGGTGAAACCGAATTTTTGCTTGATCTAACACAGCTAGACACCGGAACCTATGTAGTGGTGATTTACACGAATGGAGAGAAGAAAACCGTTCGATTCTCCAAAATTTAATACCTCTACACATGAAAAATATTAGTATTCCAGAGCCCTGTTCCGAAAATTGGAACGAAATGACACCAACAGAAAAAGGTGCTTTTTGTCAGAAGTGTGCGCTAGAGGTAATCGACTTCACGAATAAATCATCTGACGAAATTCGACAGGTTTTAGCTCAGAACATTGGGAATCATGCTTGCATGCGCATCAAAAACACGCAAATAGATGAGCTCAATGAAGATTTTTCGGCGTGGAGAATCAATAATCAACAATCGTTTAATCGAGCGTGGGTGTTTACCTTACTCGTCGTGTTCGGAATGACGCTTTTTAGCTGTCAGGAAGAAGAAGAGCCTGTGATAAAGCAATATCAAAAGGTAGCGCAGACCATTTTGGATAATGAGGAAGATGTAATTGAAAATCAAGTAATAGACAGTACGGAAGTGTCCGAGGTTTCGTCTATCAAACAGAATCTTCCTGTTCAACAAGAAAAACAAGCGTCAAAAGAATTGATTATTCAAGAGAAAGTCTTGGAGGAATGTATCGTTCATGAAGAGGTTATTGTGACTGGCACCGTGTTAATGGAAAGAGATGTGTATCACACTGCGGGTGTGCCTATGATTACAAGAGATTACGACGATTACTTGTTTGAAGTAACACGCGATTCCCTCGAATTTCCAATGGGAGAAGCAGAGAAAATTACAGGACTCGTATATCCAAATCCAGCTTCAAATCAAACGACGCTCAAAATTGAGATGCCCAAAAGAGGGAAGGGGCAAATAGAGTTATTCGCACTAAGTGGACAAAAAATCGCGACAATCTTCGAAGGAAGAATCAAAAAAGGAGAGTCCGAATATGAAATTGATCTTTCTGGGATGGAGCCAGGGCTTTACTTAATCAATGTAATTTCAGGCGATTTAAAAGAAACGATCAAGTTCTCTAAAATCTAATCCCGAACTCACGTTAGTACGCAATATTAATGGCAACTGTGTCAAATGGAGGAGTCATCGTCCATACAGGGCCACTGGCGCCTCCGCCTTGCTCCCAATAGTATCCTGAGTATTCTGCGTTTCCGTCATTTACGCAGTAAAACGTTGTATCTACGGCTCCGTAGAAATATTGATATCCGCCCGGACAGCATTCTTCACAATTTATTTTACCCTCCTGACGAATGTACTCCAAAACATCTGAGGCTTGTCCGTTGTTGTTAACAATATGAAATTTCACCCAGGCTTTGGCGTTCGTGGATAGGTCATACACGTTATCTTCCTCAATGGTCAAATCTGCGAACGGAATGGTTTCGTAGATATCGAAATAATTCTCCTTCGTGATTTCTAAATAGTACGTTTCAATTTTATCTCTAGGAAATGTAAAACTGTATTCTCCACTTGCATTGAGTGTAGCGGAAGCGATTTGGTCTGGGGTGATTTCTCCAGCCTGTGTAGCGTACAAGCGCACGGTAGCACCATCCAGAGCCGTTCCAAAAGTGGTGTCGGAAACCGTTCCCTTCAATGTGAAATCAGCCTTTCCTTTTTTGCATGATGAGAGCAAAAACAACCCGAGAAAGACAAAAAGAAGAATTTTTTTCATTGAACTAAGATAAAACATTTCAACAAATAGTGCCAGTTCCGTTCGCTTATTGATGGTAGAATTATAGATGCGTATTCTTGAGTGGATTGACATTGATGAGTGTTCATTCGCTTGAAAGTTAGTTGATTGTGTTGATTTTTTTTTGGTGATTGAATGGTGATCATCGGATTTTGTGGCGTTAGAATTTATATATTAGTCAGGTAACTTTTAAACACAATTATTATGACAGACGGAATTTTAGACGAGTCGGTAGACAATGGGTCAGGACAAAGGCCAACATTTCTAACCGTATTATGTATCCTTACTTTTATCGGTTCGGGATTAGGAGTTCTTGGAGGACTTTTGGGCTTGGTAGGAAGCTCTGCTTTGGGAATGTTTTCACCAACAGGAGGAGTGCTTGTACAAATCATAGGCTTGGGAGCGGCAGGACTTTGCTTATTTGGAGCCGTTCAAATGTGGGGCTTGAAGAAACAAGGTTTCATGATGTACGTAGCAGGAGCAGTTCTTTCGATTATTGGCTCCATCATAAGTGCGGTGACGTTTACGTCAACAATGAGCTCAGTAAACGCTGAACTTTCTACGTTGGATGGATATGACAGCTATTCAAGAACTGCTGCGAGTAGCGCTGAAACTGCGGTAACGGCAGGTTTGTGGATTGGAGTATTCATTGCCATTTTGATCAACGTAGCATTTATTTTGATGTACAACGCGAACAAAAAGCATTTGGTGAAATAATCAGTACGCTGTAGTTGAAAGGATAAGGTTTTTGCACGATTTTTCTTATACGGAATTATCTGTAAGAACCTTTGTTATGTTCGATGGCGAGTTTTTTTTCATGAACAAAAAAGAAAACATTTCAACAATGTATGAGAGCTCTACTAGGCTCAGAAGGGCGCTTTTTCTTGGTTGTTAAGTCACTACTAAAACGTTAAGATAGAGCATTCTTAGCTATGATGTGTAGGGGCTACATTAATCATTGCAGGATATCCAATGAAATGTGTTGATAGTTTTTTTTACAACTTTTTATGATTTCTGATTTTGTGGTTTTAGATTTTTATATCTTAGCCCCGTAACTTTTAAACACAATTTATTATGACAGACGGAACACAAAAGAAAAATGGCTTGGCGTTAGCGTCAATGATCCTTGGTATCATCGCTATCGTTCTTGGAATTTTTGGATGGTTAGGTATCATCGTTGGTATCGTAGCAGTAATCTTGGCAGTAGTTGCTAAGAATCAAATCAAAGCAGATCCTAGTATGGCTGGATCAGCAGGACAAGCTAAAGGAGGTTTAATCATGGGTATTATCGGGATTGTTCTTGGTATTATCATGATTGTTCTTGCTATTATGTTCGTTAACGCTGTAGCTGGTGAATTCGAAGACGCTGCTAGACAATACCAACTTGAGTTGGATGAATTGAACTAATTCGTTTATCGAAAAAAAATATACTCTCATTATGACGTCGTTCGTAATGAGAGTTTTTTTTATCATGAGATAACAAGTTATCAGAGAATACATACTTCTCCGTAATTTTATATCAACCTAAACACACAAGCTATGAGTCAGTTAGTTGATGATTTTCAATTGTCCGAAGATAATTCTGTAGTTGAAAAGAAACGTCCATCCTTTCTATTAGTATTATTCATACTAACATGTATTGGAGCAGGATTTGGTTTAATCATGGGACTTATTAATCTTACAGGATTTAATGATATTGAATCGCAGTTGCGCAATGCAAGTGCTGGATCAAGCCCATTTTCGAACCTAAGTTCCGTGGATTTTGATGAAATGCAGAGCACGCAGGATTTTTCGAACATTATGAGTATCATCGCAAACGTACTTTGCTTGGGAGGAGCCCTCATCATGTTTAAAATGAGAAAGATCGGTTTCTTGCCATACGTGGCAGGACACGGTGTTGCAATTTATGGAACCTTCGTGGGACTTGGAATTTTGGATAAAATGGCTGAAATAATGCCAGTTAAAGCCGCTGCAGATATCATGCAGCTCACAGGAATGATTACAATGGTGATTATGTTCATCTTTGCAATCGCATTTATTATTATGTACGGAGTAAACCTTAAACACTTAAAGTAAAATGAGCGAATCAGACGATCTACTAGACCCAGGAGTAACGCAATCAAGTCCTACAGGAGGATATGCACCTCAAAAAGTTATCCCTAATGCCAATGCAGTACTTGTATTGGGAATTATTTCCATTGTTGGATGTATTCTTTACGCAATCCCAGGATTGGTGTGTGGAATCATCGCATTGGTAATGTATAAGAAAGTAAAAGCAACGTACCTCACGGATAAAGTAGCCTACGATGCATCACACAAGAACGCAAAAGCAGGATATATCTGCGCAATCATCGGAACAATCTTGTCTTCATTGTTCTTCCTATACGTGATTTTTGCATTTGTTTTCTTGGCAACTATGGCATCAAGCAATTTCGGAAGATTTTGATTGATTGCTCGTGGAAATCGGAATTTGGCGTTGATTGCCTGACATGTGGCTTTCAACGCTCTTTTTTATCTTTGATAAAGGGAGATGTAGTGGAGAGTTTTTACCAATTCCCCGC
>JBFHGY010000059.1:0-9695 GCA_041582905.1 Crocinitomicaceae bacterium
GCATTCTCATAAAAATGCCATTTCCAAAAGAAGCCTCCCATCATCCAATCTTCCTTCCAGACAGAGTTAAAAAATGCGCGATAGGCATTTTCTTGATTCTTCATGTTTGGTTTCACTTCGTCTTCCGACTTAGCACCTTGATGATGCAGATAATCGACACTTTTAAACCCATACTCCGTGAACGCAATTTTCTTTTTCCATCGCTGTGCAAAATCACTCAATTTCTGAGCCACTTCATCCCAACCTTTCTCCAATTCTATCACATTCGGTTCTTTTCCCTTTGCAACAGGAAAATAGGCATCAATTCCAATAAAATCGAGCTGATCCCAAAACGTAACTTTCTCGTAATTATCCCAATTCGCAGCGTACGTAATCGGACCGTGATACACTTCCCGAACCTCCTCGATCAGTTTACTCCAAAATGAAGACCGATCAACAACAGCTATCCTGTATTCCGTCCCAATGCAAAATGCATCGACACTAAGCGAATCTGCCACATAGGCACAAGCAAGAATGTAGTCTCGATAACTCTTCTCCCATTCCAGCCAATCCGATTCATTTTTTGGATCAAAACGTCCAGGCCAACCTTCTCCAACCACCCAAACATGCGGTTTCAACAAGATTTTCAAGCCATTTTCTTTCGCGTAACTGATACACCTTGCCGTTCCATTTAACGATTCGCCCCACCATCGACCTTCCCAATTGAAATGTACTTTCGATTTCCCTTTCTCTGTGTATCCATACGGAATGAGTGAAACCCACTTCATCCCAAAATCTGCCACTTCGGTGAATTTTTGCTCCTCAATTTCATTTGCTGGCATCTCTAAACTGACTCCTGTTATTCGAGTCAATGAATCTGTCAGTTCTTGTGCACCTGTATCAACTGAACTATCATCTCTCAGATGATTGCCAGCGCACGAAAGCAACAGCAAGCTTAACAAAGGAAGTATGGATTTCAGCACAAACATCATTACTTTTTCTTCTTATCGTATCGGAGTTTTACGTGCTTCTCGGCCTTCGGTTTCCATTCATCTTCATTGAGTAATGTATCACAGATTTTATCCTGGTAATAAATCTGATACCATGTTTTCTGGGGAAATTCACACACTCCTTGGAACGCTTTTTCCGAATGCACCATTAGCCTCAACATAAACTCTTCGTGTGGATCTCGGTGATTATTCAGAACTTGACTTAGACGAACAGGCGTAATATCGATATCATTCGCGAAGCTGCTGCGTTTTGAATAGATCGTATCAATGTAGGAAGAAAGGAAGTTTGTGAAAAAGTTCTTCTCTGAGCACACGGGTTTGCTCAAATAATCTTCCATCTGAAGCTTGAGCTGCATCAATTTTGCCCGTTTGATATCTTCTTCTGAAAAATTCTTCATCCGTTCCAAACGTGCCTTCATTAAGGCTTGACCATCTGCTTTACGCGCACGACTCGATGCGTATCGAGAATCTACGCCAAACTCTGCATCTACTTCTTGCCTTTTATTTCTCTCCTTCATGATCGTATCGTGTTATTAGTTCAAGTATTTCAGGAAGCTCAACACTCAAAGTCACACCTGTTTGCCGCATTCCGTATGTTCCCATGTAATGAGAAGCCAATTTGCTTTTCGGGATCAATGAAACACAACTCATTTCACCATAATCCTTTAACGCTTCCTTTGCCACAAACGTGATCAGATTTCCTACTATGCGTGCGTATTGCTTTTCTTTTCCTTTATTTTCAATAGAAACTGTCAATAAACGAATGTGTATCCTCCATTCTAAAGGAATCCGCTCAAACGATACTAAACCAAGAATCTCCGCATCATCAACACGTCGAATTTTGTACAGTTCCTGATCTCTTTCTTCCTTCCAATTGAAAAAATAGCGCTTCTTCGTTAGCTTTCGGAAGTCTTTACTTTCTACTGGTTCGATTACCACCTTGTGTATTTCCCCCGTTTCTACCTCCAAAACTACCATATACTAAGGTACGAATAATTTCCAGATTTAGGAAACTTACCCCTTACCTTATTTCCAAATTATGGAAACTTTAACACTTACAAGGTATATTTCGATCCATCCTCCACATAGATTGATCGTTCAAAGATGGATTTCGCTTCAAATTCGTGTTGATTGGTGTTTTCGTAACGTGCACTGAGATGCCCCATAAAGAGCTTACCTACTTCGGCCTGTTTTGCAATTTCTGCGGCTTGTTTTGCCGTTGAGTGCTTGGTTTTTGCGGCGCGATCTTCGTGCGCATCAACAAATGTAGCTTCGTGATAAAGTACATTTACTCCTTGGATAAATTCCACAATTGGTTCATGATACTTTGTGTCCGAGCAGTAGGCGTATCTCTTCTCTGGCTCTCCCGGAAGGGTATAATCTTCATATCGAAAGAGCTTACCATCTTCATCGGTTACGTCTTCGGATCGCTTCAAGCGGTGATAATATTCAATTTTCACCTCATCAGCTCTTGCTTTATCGATTAGTAGCTTACGTTGTTTCTCTTTTTGAATAATTAGAAATCCACTGGTAGGAATCTTATGCGCCAATGGGAAGTAGCTCACTTTAATCTTATCATCTTCAACGAGCACTCCGTTCGTTTCAGGTTCAATTTCATGAATATTGACACCAAAAGACAAACGAG
The DNA here is from genome assembly GCA_041582905.1 of Crocinitomicaceae bacterium. Taxonomy (GTDB): domain Bacteria; phylum Bacteroidota; class Bacteroidia; order Flavobacteriales_D; family Crocinitomicaceae; genus UBA4466. The sequence goes on from JBFHGY010000059.1 coordinate 2,635, forward strand.
ATCCTGCGGCATGCAATTGAATTTCTATAATGTCTTTTAGTCCTTTTGGTCCGTAAATATCAATTGCTCTCGTTCTTCCCATCATGTGCATGGTACTCAACAAACCAACAAGACCAAAGTAATGATCTCCATGGAGGTGTGAAATAAGAATAAAATCAACTTTTTGATATTTCAGTCCGAACTTTCTGAACTGCATTTGCGTTCCTTCGCCGCAATCAATTAAGATTGTACGTCCACTGCATTCAACATATTGACTGGAAGGATTTCGTGTAGCGGTAGGGACAGCAGAACCACTGCCGAGTATGGTAATGGTGAAATTCACTAGGAATTGCTGATTAGCTCCATGGCACTATTTTCATCTTTCGCGATAGCTAAAACGCGATCAAGCTGTGCAATCTCAATCAATTTCTGAACATTCGACTGCAAGCCACACAACACGAACTTCCCGTTTGTATCCTTACATAAGCGATTTGCCAAGAGAATGGCACTCAAACCGGAAGAATCACAGTATTTCGTTTTCGACATATCAATCACGATGTTATTGATGTTTTTCTTATTCAACACGGCAAGCTCCGCTTTCAGGTCGGATGCGTTTGCAGCATTCAATTTTTCAACATTTGTGGCAACGATTGATGTGCGTTCTATCTGTTTTACTGTAAAATCCATTGTTTGATGTGTTTCTCAAATGTACTAAAATTTATTGTCGCTCGATTTTCGAAGCCAACAAATAAATAACTGCCATTCTCACAGCCACTCCATTCTCCACCTGATCCAAGATTATTGCCTGATCAGAGTCCGCCACATCACTCGTGATTTCAACCCCTCTATTGATTGGTCCTGGGTGCATCACAACGATTTTCTTTGACAGTTGATCAAGAATTTTCTTCGTAAGACCGTACTGCATTGAGTATTCTCGGAGAGAAGGGAAGTACTTAATGTCTTGTCGCTCCAGCTGAATACGCAACATATTCGCCACATCACACCATTCGAGTGCTTTGATTAAGTCGTGTTCTACTTTCACTCCCAACTCATGAATATACTTTGGAATCAAGGTTGTTGGTCCACATACCATTACTTCAGCTCCCAATTTTTGGAGACAGTAAATATTTGAAAGTGCCACTCGTGAGTGAAGAATATCTCCAACAATCACCACTTTCTTCCCCTCTACTGATCCGAGCTTTTCACGAATCGAATAGGAATCAAGTAAGGCTTGAGTTGGATGTTCATGCGTACCATCTCCAGCATTAATTACACGTGCATTCACACGTTCAGAAAGGAACTTGGCTGCCCCAGGATTTGGATGACGCATTACAACCATATCCACTTTCATCGAGAGGATATTATTCACCGTGTCAATCAGCGTTTCTCCTTTCTTCACCGAACTACTAGCCGCTGAGAAGTTTACTACGTCTGCAGAAAGACGCTTTTCCGCCAACTCAAATGAAAGTCGCGTTCTAGTAGAGTTTTCAAAAAACAAATTCGCTATTGTGATATCACGAAGAGAAGGAACTTTCTTGATAGATCGATTAATCACTTCCTTAAAACTATCCGCTGTTTTAAAGATGAGCTGGATATCGTGCTCTGTGAGGTTCTTTATTCCCGTGAGGTGATCTACGCTAAGACTATCCATTTGTTTCTGGTGTAAATAATACTACTTTATCTTCTCCTTCTATTTCTTTCCATTCAACTGAAACACGCTCAGACACGAGAGTATCTACTGTTTTTCCAACATAGTCGGCTTGAATTGGTAGGTCTCGTCTAAATCGGCGATCAATTAAAGAGAGTAACTCAACTTTTTGAGGACGACCGTACGCGAGGAGTGCGTCCAATCCAGAACGAATCGTTCTACCTGTGAACAGTACATCATCCATGAGTACAACTTTCTTATTTTCGATAACAAAATCGATGTTTGTTGCGCTCGGGATAATCGGTGTTTCACGACGTCTGAAATCATCTCGGTAAAACGTGATGTCCAACTTTCCGCATACCACTTCATGATTCAAAATAGCCTCCAAACGCGATTTAATTCGCTCCAAGACATTTACACCACGTGGTTGCAAACCGATAAGAACTGTGTCCGAGAAATCGTTGTGTTGTTCAATTAATTGATAGCAAAGTCGATTTATTGTGAGCTCAAAGTGCTTCGAATTGAGAATGACTTGCTTTTCCATTAAGGCAAAGATAATTTATTTTCAGATGTGCAATTCTTCTTTTGAACAAATTCTTTAAACAACTATTCTCTATCAGAAATACAGGAAACTCAATAATCGATACCGTTCACATTTTTGGCGAAATATTCCTGTGATATCCACGTATATTAGATATGTAGTTAGGTTAGTAGACTGAAAACTTAATCTAAGAAGTTTTCGTTTGTTTTTGGTTTAGATTGTCTGGTTTTGCACTTGCATTTTCTTTCGGAATTATTGGTTGACTTCGATTGCGCGCAGAATCAGGCATTCTTTTTTTTCTATAGTCTGATAAGCCGAGAACCGATGTTTTGATAGTCGATATTCCAACAGTATGACAACCGATAGCTCAGGAAACTAATTCCCTCCTTTCTTTTTGACTTTATACCCCTTTTCCTGTAGGAGTTGAGCTACTTTATCTTTGAACTTTCCTTGAATGATGATATCTCCCTCTTTCACTGTTCCTCCTACTCCACACTTGCTTTTCAGGTACTTACCGAGGTCTTTGAGGTCTTCTTCGTTACCAACAAAACCTTCCACCAAGGTAACTTCTTTACCTCCACGTTGCTTTCTATCAATTGAAACATAGAGTAATTGATCACCCGGATCGAGTGTTTCCTCTTCGAATTCTTCTTCGTGATCAAATTCAAAATCAGGATTAGTTGAATATACAACGTCGACTCTCTTTTTCTTGTTCTTTCCCATCAGTTCCGTTCAATTATTGCTGTGCGCAAGTTATCTGCGAGTATCGCATCGGGATTCTTTTCATAGGCATTCCGAGTTGATTTCGCACTCCGCATTCCAAAGATAATGACTTCTCGCCCATCATTATGAATTTGCGTCACATTCTCTCGAGAAACCGTTTCACTGGTGGCAACAATAATGTCTACCGTTGGTAAATTCACAATGACATCCTGATATTGCACGAAATCAGTAATGAACTTAATGGTTGTGAACCCTTCCGCAGCTACGGCGACTTCCCACAAATCATCTCGTGTCTCGACGATAATCTCTGTCGATGCATCACACGCATCCCGAAAAGCCACCAGTGCATTCACAAATGCATTGAGATCAGCATTTGAACCAGTGCAACTAATGGAATTACGTGCATCAATGTACACTTTCTTGTTCGCGAGGTACGGTTTTGGAATATCATCCAAGCGAATCAGCGACTCCCGATCAACCGAAGAATACTTCAGACTTGCAAGATACTCATCCGTACTTGTCCCAACACATCCTTCTCCATTCGTGGCATTTTCCAGTTCGTTATCATGATACAGCCAAAGTGTTCCATCGGCCGACAATCGAACATCCAACTCCACGCCATCACAACCATCCGTTAAAAGTGCAAGCTCAATCGACTCAAAACTATTATCGTGATAAAGCGCGTTGACAATTTCCAATCCATTGCCACCATGCCCCAATATTTCGATATGGGAAAATGACTGTTTCTTTCGACACGACGAAAAAAGCAGTAAGCTAAAAAGTATAAGAAACGCCGATCTGTGCATACAGTCCTAAACTATTATAATTCACCCGTCGATTGACGACTTCACTGTAAAACGATTCATTAATCCAACCTCCATTCAAGGAATGAACGAATTTAATGTTCCGCCCAACTTGAAGTCGATATCCAACATTTACTTCATTCCATAGATGCGCTGTTTTGGACGAACTGGATATACGTTGACGCGAGACTGCATAAATGAATTCAGGACCGAAATCCAACAATCCTTTCTTCAAGAAGAGATAACTCGTACCAACAGATACTCTCGGGAAAAAGCGACCCTGGGCAACCGAAGAAGTCACTCCCATTTCCAATTTTGATGTCAGATGAATATCATGCCAGCGATGTCCATACGCTACACCTAGCTGGTAATCGAGTCGATTGAAACCACCAGACACCTCTATGCTTTGAGCATTCGAATGGAAATAAAGAAACGTGAGAAAAATGACGAGAGAAAATCGCACGCTACAGCTTTGGACATTTCTTACAATGATTGCCTTTCTTCTTGTATTTCTTGCAACACTTTTTCTTTTTGCATGCCAGAGAGCAGTCAAAAATTGGAAGGGCCTGAGCGTTCGTAAATGCGTCTTTTTGCATCTATTTAGAATTAATCTAAACAAAAATAAGTATTTCAAATGAAATCTCATCAAAAAAGAACATTTTGAATTGTTCGAAATGTATTGGCATGTGCTTCCACAATGTATTTGATCTCTGGACTATACCCTCCCCCCATCGTGCAGACTACAGGAACGTTCAACTCTTTGACCTTTTCAAAAACAAATTGATCGCGTTGTTTACAGCCATTCATAGAGAGTGAAAGTCTTCCAAGCTTATCGGTTTCGAGTACATCGACTCCGCATTGATAAAAGATGAAATCAGGAAGAAAATCATTCAGCACCTCTTCAAGGTTTTGCTCTAATTGGTATAAATATCCCTGATCTGATGTTCCATCCGCCAATTCTACATCCAGATCGGAAACTTCCTTTTTGAGCGGATAATTGTTTTTTCCATGCATACTGAAAGTAAACACTTCATTCCTTCCTTGAAATAATTCAGCCGTTCCATTCCCTTGATGAACATCTAAATCGACAATCAGAATACGCGATGCCAAACCTTCATTCAACAACCAATTCGCGGCAACCGCTTGATCATTCAACAAACAGAAACCTTCGCCTTTATTGGAATACGCATGATGGGTACCACCCGCGATATTCATTGCCGCTCCAGATTGCAGTGCTTTCTCCGCACACAAACGCGTACCTTCCATTATGCGCTTTTCACGTTGAATCAATTGCTCAGAGTGCACAAAACCAGAAACGCGTTGTTCTCTTGGAGTAAGTTGTAATTGCTCTAGGCGATTCAAATACTCTGAATTGTGCGTACGCAGCAGGTGTTCATTACGGCAAATTTCGGGTTGGAAAAAGTTCGTGCTTTCCAGTGTACCTTCGTACATCAATTGCTCTGGGAGCAACTGGTATTTTTCCATTGGAAACTTATGTCCCTTAGGAATCGGATGAACATAATCAGGATGAAATGCAACGTGCAGCATTATTTAAGCGCGATCCAATGTTATCTTTAACACAAATAAGCTTTGGCCTTCAGAAAGACTCAAGATTTCAAAATCCAGTGGATTCCCTGATTTGATTCGCGTTGTAATCAACCCAAGTCCCGCTCCTCCTTTTTCCGAAATGAATTCATTGGACAACACCGATGTATATTTCTGTTTAAGCTCCTCTTTCGAACACGCATTAATCTTATCGATATAATTCGAAATCGTATCGATGTCTTCGTTCTTAATGATATTCGACAGGATGAGATGATAGTGTTGATCATCATTTGAAAGTATGAGAAATCCAGATTGAACTCCTTGACTATCCAACTCTCCATGAAGACGCAAATTCTGCAAACCTTCAATCAGAATTGAAAACATACGCTTGATCACGATTCGTTTATCTCCTATGGAAACAATGAGATTTTCAACGCTCTCGGTAAGACTCGAAACCAAGTTCTGAGAAAAAACACCGAAGTGAGAGACCAAAACATTTTGACCTTTTTGAACCAACGAATCAGACTGCTCTTGAAAAACATTCCTGATGACTGTTGTCGTCTCCGTATTTATTTCCTCTGTCATTGACTAATACACCTCTTAATTTCCTAAAATGATCGAAACACTTCCCGATTTAGAATCTACTCCTTCCTCATTTGGCTCGATAATATAATAGTACGATCCAACAGGGAGTAGTTCACCTTTAAACGTTCCATCCCAACGATTGTTGTCATAATCACCTTCAGGCGACTCAAATACTAAGTTCCCCCATCGGTTGTATACTCTAACGATATTATTCGGATAAATTACATCTATGTTCACTAATTCCCAATCATCATTTGCTCCATCATTGTCTGGAGTGAATGCGGTAGGTACAATTATATCACAATCTTCAATCGTAATCGCAATTGAACTTTCAGGACCTTCACAACCATTATTCGTCGCTGTTACGTAGTAAGTCGTTGTTCCATCCAATGAATAAGGTGCTTGACTTGCTCCTGTTCCGATCACATTTGTCAAACCAAAATCGTCATACCATGTAAGCGTTCCACTTGGCGTAGAAGCAGTCATAGGAACCAAAACATCTCCTGAACAGTATGTTTGATCTGAACTTACCGTTGGTGCTGTAGGAATAGCGTATACTTCAACCGTCTGCGTCGTATTGGCAGGACAAGCTCCAGAAGTTGTGTACTCTACCGTGTAAATTGTACCCGCTACACCATTAGTGATCTCTCCTGTTGTAGGATCAATTGTTGCACCATCCGTTACCGCAGGATTGAAATCAAATGTTCCACCTGTTGTTCCTGAAATGGTTGCTGAGTTAGCTGCTCCTTCACAGAAATTCGTCAAGGTGAATGATGGGTCATCTGTAGTGTTAATCGTTACATTAAAACTGATTTCATCTGAACAACCAGAGTTCGTGGCGTACACATACACCGTTTGCGAACTTGTTATTGGTCCTGTAATTTGAACTCCTCCATTCGACTGCAAATCATTGTAAAAGGCTTCGTCTCCACTAAATCCTGTTCCTGTAATTGTCGGTAAATTCAACTGATCACATGCCGTTAGATCAGCAATCGGATCGATTACTGGACTTGTCAATACCGTTACTGTAGCCGTAGAACTTGCCGCACACGCGCCAGAAGTAGCATATTGTACAGTATATGTTACACCAGAAGTACCTCCTGTCACTGTACCAGTAGATGGATCAATTGAAACTCCGGCAGGAGAACCTACCAATGAGAAAATTCCGCCTGTTGTACCAGGAACAGAAGCCGTTCCTCCATCACATGTAGCAGTCATCGTAAATGTAGCATCATCC
>JBFHGY010000060.1:0-9614 GCA_041582905.1 Crocinitomicaceae bacterium
GAAACGATTCAGAAATTACGTGATGCTGACAAAGAGCGAGAGAAAGCAGAGGCACTGAATGTCGCGTATGAAAAAGGGGATAATCTATCTGCCCAGGAGAAAATGAATCTGGCTAAAGGTGAGACCATTTTGAATTACATGGAAGGCGAGGATCGACGTAAAGCGAGCGTTGAAAAGGTGAAAGGTGTTCAAGTGGCACACCAGCAAGATTTGTACCGCCAAGGAGAACAATACACGCAGCGTAAGTATGACAATGACATGGCCATGGATCAGATCGTTATTGACGTAGAAGCCCAGCACAAAGACGATTACGAGGAACGCTTAGAAATTGAGCGAAAAGTAGATGCCGCATCTGATGAAACTTCAGGGATTTACCAGTCGATTTCAGAAGAAAAATATGATGCGACACAAAAGGAAAAGGCGAGAATCGTTCAAATCCAAGCTCAAATGAGTTCGAAGGCTTCAGAAGATGCTGAGGCGTCGAAAGAAAACAATGAAGAGGTAAAAGATGTCCGTAAAGATGTAAATGCGGTAGCCTTGGCTTACATGCAGCAGCAAGATGAGCAAGGGAAAAAAGTAGATGCTCAGATTGCAGAAGTAGAACGAAAAGTAATCGCGGATAATACTGGTTTCGATAAGGTTCGTAAAGAGGCGAATGAGCGCTTGAAAGATGTTCAATCCGAAAAGGCAGCAAGTGATTTGGAAGCTTCCAAAGGACAAACAGAGAAGTACCGAGCGAACAAAGAATTACTTACGGAGGAAGAGAGAAAACGTAAGGAGATTGGAGACAAAGCGGATGAAGCCATGAGCGACAAAATTGCGTACGTGGAGCGAAAAGATGCAGCAGCCCGCTCAAAATCTTCGCAAGGTCAACTTTCTGATGAGGCTGAACGTCTCAATGCTCGTCAAAAGATCGTCAATCAGGAAGTCGCAAAGTCTGCGAAAACCAACGAGTTCAAAGAAGCAACGGAAGACAACACGGAAACGATCAAAGATGTTCAAAAAGCAAGCGCAGCGAAAGCAAGTGCTGAGAATCAAGCTCAACGGGATAAGAATATTGATGCGCAACAAAGCTTGAACAAAATAGAGAAGGGACAGCCGAAAAAGGTGAAAATTGCGAATGAACTCGGTCAGGAATATCCAGAAGGTGTAACACAGGAAATGTTCACACGAAAAGATGAGTCTGGTTTGGTAGCGACGGTTATTACGCGTAGAATTGTCGTAATTGACGGTCACGCAGATGTCTATGTTCGAACAGAAACAAAGAATGGTATTACGTATTCAAAAAACAATCAACCAAGCCTTAGTCATGTTTGGAACAGCGAAACGCAAGGTCCACATTTGGAGCGCCATTATTAGTAGTGTTGTCCTTTTTTCAGGATGTAATTCTCCGTTATCGGAACAAGATTCAACAGAGAAAGCAGCACATGTTTTTCGGGGAAATACTCAGGGAACAACCTATGAGATCATCATAGCGGATGAGTCGGTGAACTTTTCAGGAGAAGAGATTGATTCTCTTTTGGCAGCGTTTGACGCTTCCTTGTCAACTTACATTCCGAGCTCTAAGATTAGTCAACTGAATGCAGGAGGAAAAAATACCCAAGTAGTGGATTCTTCAGGATTTTTTAAAACGTGTTACTTGAAAAGTCGTGAAATTTTCGACTTAACGGACGGTGCCTTCGATCCCTCGGTTTTTCCGCTGGTGAAGGGATGGGGCTTCATGGATAATCTGGAGTCTCCGTTATCGCAGGTAGAAGTAGATTCCATACTTGATTTTATTGGTTTAGATGGGAATCATATCATCAACTTCTCGGATAAAAGGATCGAATTAACCAAATCAAAACAAGCATTTCAACTGGATTTTAACGCCATTGCGCAAGGATATTCAGTGGATGTTTTAGCCAACTTTTTACGTGATCGAGGTCAAGAAAATTTCTACGTAGAGATCGGTGGTGAGTTGTATTTGGAAGGGAAGAACAGAGAAGGTGTCGATTGGCGAATTGGGATTGATACACCCATCGATCGCAGTTCAAGTCATGATGTAGAGAGTATCGTTTCGATTTCGGATGCGGCCGTCGCAACAAGCGGAAGCTATCGAAAGTTCTATGAAAAAGATGGTCAGCGCTACGCACACTTTCTCGATCCAAAAACGGGCTATCCTGTTCAACATTCGTTATTGAGTGCTACGGTCATTGCGCCTACTTGCGCGGAAGCAGATGCTTTCGCTACGGCATTCATGGTGATGGGAACGGAGCGCACGATTGAATTCGTAGAAACGCATCCGGAGCTCAAGTTAGAGGTATACTTGTTGGAGTCTGATCTAGAGGAAGAGTACAAGCGAACAATGAGTCCTGGTTTTGCATCTTATTTGGCGAAAGAGTAGGTTTTCAGCATGATTATGTGGGAAAATCGTCACACCTTGACGTGAATATCCTTCAATTTTCGTGTACTTTCACCAAAAGAGAAAAGATGAAAAATAATCCAGTCCTGAAATTCATTCTTCTTATTGCTTCACTCGTTCTGGGTGGACTCATCATTGTTTATTATTGGGGAGTTGAGTCGGATGAAGGCATGCGTCAAGTTCCCATGTATGTGTTAATTTTTGCTTTGGGATACATTCTTACTCAAATCGCGAAAAGATACCTCATGTATGGAAAGCATTGGTGGGATTGGTTCTACTACATTGCACTTACTGTAATGATTCTCCCAATTTTCTTTTCTACACCAGAAAGAGCATCGATGTTCAATTATCTGACCGATTTCGGAACGTTTTTCTTTGTAATACCTGTATTGCTAGATGGCGTTGAATTGATGAAAAAATCAAACTAACATGAACGTACATTTTATAGCGATCGGAGGAAGTGCCATGCATAATTTGGCGATAGCATTGTCCCGAAAAGGAGCGAATGTTACAGGGTCGGATGATGAAATCTTTGAACCATCTAAATCGCGATTAAACCGAGAGGGAATTCTTCCTTCGGAAATTGGTTGGGATGCAAATCGGATCACAAAAGACTTGGATGCGGTTATTCTGGGTATGCACGCTCGAAAAGATAACCCTGAGTTGTTGCGGGCTTCTGAATTGGGAATTCCGATTTTTTCATATCCAGAATACCTGTACGAACAAAGCAAAGATAAATTTCGCGTAGTGATTGGTGGTTCACACGGAAAAACGACCATTACTTCCATGTTGTTGCATGCAATCAATGAAATTGGACTGAATGTCGACTACATGGTTGGGGCGCAGTTGGAAGGATATGATTGTATGGTGAAACTTTCTGAAGATGCCAAAATTATGGTGTTGGAAGGAGATGAATACCTTAGTTCTCCCATTGATCGAAGACCCAAATTCCATTTGTATAAACCGAATGTGGCAATCATTAGTGGAATCGCGTGGGATCATATCAATGTGTTCCCAACCTATGAAAACTACGTGGAGCAATTCGATTTGTTCTGTGGAGAAATTGTCTCAGGAGGAAAACTGGTATATAATTCGGAAGACGAAGAAGTAAAAAAACTTGGTGAGAAATGGAGTAGTAAAATCGAAACGATTCCTTACCAAACACCAAAATATTCCGTTGAAGAGTCAGGGACTGTGGTTGAGCTAAATGGGAAATCGTATCCATTGCAAATTTTTGGTCAGCACAACTTACAGAACTTGATGGGAGCGATGAACCTCGCAAAGGAAATTGGGATTGAAAACGATGCGTTTCTTACTGCAATGTCGAGCTTCACCGGAGCAGGAAAACGTCTTCAGAAGGTCGCGGAGAAAGATAATTTCGTGATGTACAAGGATTTTGCACACTCTCCATCGAAGCTAAAGGCAACAACGAAAGCTGTGAAAGAGCAGTACAGCGATCGACAAGTTATTGCGTGTATGGAATTACATACTTTTTCCTCACTCAAGAAAGAATTTTTACCGCATTATGACAACGCGATGGCTGCTGCGGACCATGCTTTGGTGTATTTCAGTCCAGAGGTGGTAGCCCACAAGAAATTGGAACCCATAACGAAGGAGCAAGTGCAGTCTGGATTTGGTGGAGGAGTACAGGTTGTGACGTCAACGGATGAAGTGCGAAGCTTTTTGAAGCAATTTGATTTCAACAATTCGGCATTGCTCATGATGTCTTCCGGAAATTTCGATGGAATCGACTATGATGAGTTGGGTGAGGAGATTTGTAACCGATAAAACTATCTAGCGTTAGTTAATATTATAGTCGTGATATTGACGAGCTTATGAACTTATTGAAAACGCTTATACTTGGTGTCTCTTTTTTGATCACTATTCAACTATTCGGTCAGTCATCCATTCGAATTCATCCTTTCCCAACAGATGAAAAAAGGTATGTGGATGCAGAAATTGAAGCTGTACTGATGGGAAGTTCTCTTTTTGAAAAAGAACTAAACTTCGGTAAGAAGTCTGTTCTTAAAGTGAGGAGACTGAAAGCAGGCAATTATCGAATCGTTTATAGAAACAAATTTGGGCACTACACGCGGAAAGAGTTCGCCTTGAAAAAAGGAGATCGAAACGTAGATATTTATCTTGAATTAAATCAACTAGATTCCGTGATGTATGCGGGAAGTCGAAGAATTGATTCGCTAAACATTGGAGATACCCTAAAAATTAATTACCACTCGATGGGGTGTTTCCATAGTAAGAAGGAAGAGATTTCCTTTTATCGAACGGAAGAATCTATTTACGCAACTAATTCCAGTGATACCGTGTTACTTGATGTAAATGACATCTTAAAGGTCCGAAAATTCGAAACGGAATTGGGCTATACCCATATGGGAGGATGCACGACTACAGATTTTTATGCAGTAAATTTCAAAGGAGTGGATGTTTGGTTCCTAGCAGACGGATCATGTGACTGGCATGGTTACCACAAGTATTTATACGGTTTGTTTCCGAGGTCGGAAGAATAAAAAACGGACACTAGTTTCCTAATGCCCGTTCTACTGTAAAAGCTAAACAAGGTTATTTCTTGATCAATTTCTTCGTAATTGTTTGGTTGTTCACATTCAACTGAACGATGTACATACCATTTGGTAAATCCATTGTTGAAAGTGTTACTTCTTGTTGATCTTCAAATGAAACAGAAGTCAATTCTCTTCCGTCCATACTGAATACACCAACAGTTCCAGAAGCGATTTGGTTCAAGGAAACCGTCGCGAAATCGTTTGCTGGGTTCGGGTGAATCTCACTGATTGTAACTTCTCCCTTCGGATCTTCTAGCTCAATTGTGTAACGTTTAGCATCACCGCATTGCTCGCTTGATCCTGGAATCCAAAGGATGTTTACTGATTGAAAAGTTGGATTCAACCCTGGATCTGACGCATAAATCGACAGATTGTTAACAGCTCCAGCCTGGAATTGTCCTGGAATTAGTGTAAGTGGTGAAGGAATAGTTCCTGAACCTGCTGTTGAATAGAGCGTGTTGTAATCTGTACAGTTACTGGTGTTAAAATGACCATTGTAAATGGAGTATCCATCGATGTTTGGACATAGCGAAATATCGAAAGAGTACTCGCGATTTGTGTTACAGATAATTGGAACATCGAACGTTGTTCCACATGCAGCAACGGTTTGGTAGCCAATAATGTTATTACTTGCTGCAACCCACGCTTCCAATCCATTCGGATACATTGCTTGACAGCAATCCTCTTCCGAATAGAAAATTAACCCTGTTACAGTGCATTCCATTCCATTGGCAAGGACTATCGTCATTGTAACTTCATAGTAACCATTTCCTTGGGCAACTACAGTTGGATAACTTGTCTCTCCTGTAAGAATAACCGTTCCCGTTCCTGTGATTTTTTTCTTTCTAACCCACTGTGTAGAGGTTACGGTTGAACCCTCTGGTAAATTGATCACGCTAATTTCTCCTCTTGCACAGTCAATCTCTAATTCTAGTTCTTCTGGACAACATTCATCTACCGTAAAGTATAACCAATCTGCATTCCAGTCTGGACCTACGATAATAGAAGCTTGATAATAAGCTCCAGTACTCAGTGAAGCTCCAATTGCTGCTTCTAAATCAATGCTAGAAGGAACTTGTCCATTGATAGGTTGTGTGGTGTAACTCACTCCGCCAGGAACCGGTGCCCAATTGATTAGATCAAACTCTTTTACTGTAATGTAGTAATTCGTTTCATTTGCGCTTCCTGATCCATCTACCAAAATGTCTCCTTCGCAAAAATGTGCAATATCGATGTTTCCATAGTAAGAAGGCTCAGATGAGTAAGAAATTGGATTCAACGCTTCGATATCTGCTGTCGAAAGATCTTCGTATGACAAACTTAGGTCATCAACGAAAAGCATATCAGGAAAACTGATATCAAAACCTTCGTATTTATGTCTAATCTCAATTGCGTCAAATTGCTGAGCTGCCTCTGCTGCATTTAATGTAAATGTTGCTGAGAGATAGGTCCAGTTATTTGTCGCGTTGGCACCTTCTCCAGTGTTATCAATTGGGATATTGATATTGATTGGAATGATTTTCTCCTGAGTACAGTCTCCATCTACGCGAAGAACCGCTTCGGCTTTAACATTAGCGTTTTGACCAACATTTCCGAAATAAACACGTGCAGCGTAGAATGAAAGTGTATACTCGCGGCTTGCAACGAATGTTCCATTTACTTTGTTGATTACACTCTCCCCACGAACTAAGGTTGGTTGACCATTGATTGTTGACATTTTAGGTCCCAACATTCCTGCAAAATTGTAGGTGTTTGCCAATCTTGGATTTAATCTGTTCTGTGCAGGTAATACAGCTGAAGTATAGAGATCAGATGTTCCTTGATACCAGCCAGATTGAGATCCATAATTTTGACTACATCCACGATCCCAATTGGTAGCATTGTTTGGGTGCCCGTGAGTAGTTGCTTGCTCAAAGTCTCCGTTAACGATACTTTGCGCCCCTACATTAAAGGTGAATAATAATGCGGTGAAAATTCCCGCGAAATAATTGATTTTTTTCATGTGTAAATTGTGTTAGTTGTGAATAATACTTTCAGCAAAACTAAAGCAAGAATTTTGTTCCAAATGAGACCGTTTTACCAAAAGGGACAAACAAATATGAAATAGGGACAGTTATTTTTTTTGATTGAAAATTGGATCGGAAGTGGAATTCCTAACAAGCACGAAATGATGACGATCTAATTGTAATTAATTGTTTATCAATAGTTTGTTCTGATTGTTTTTTCGTGAGAATTACCAGTAGGGACGAAAGGACTTCTTTTTGGGATAAAATAAATGGTGGAAAATGGGGTTCCATTTTTATTTTTGCACTCATGACAATCCTTTCCACCACATTTAAGCAGTTTTTAGTTGGCTTCCTTATTTTCTTCGTCAATTTCACGATTGCACAGGATTATTCCCAGAGGTATTTAATCTCAGATGGACTTCCGAGTCAAGAGATTTATGATCTCCACCAAGATAAGAATGGACTGTTGTGGATTGCATCTGATCGTGGAATAGCTTCCTTCAATGGAACGGACTTTACTCCGTATGGAATGATTGATGGCATTCCCAGTAATATGGTGTTTGAGTTTTTCGAGCAAGAAGATGGTTCGATATGGTGTACAACTCGCGAGTGTCAACTTTTCTATTTCCACCCAGATACGCTCAAGTTTCACTTGTACAAGTACAACAATGAACTGTTTACACTGTTTGAGAAGTATCAAAAATTGGAGCCGAGAGAGCTAGTCGTAAATCGAGATGGTAGTGTAAAGTTTCGTTTGCTATGGCAGCCTGGTACGGTGTCGGTTTCAGCGAATGGCACCATGTATTTCGAGTACGTTGAAAAAAGCAAAATAGGAAACCGGCAATCTCAAACGGTGAAACGCGATGACAGCGGTTATCCTTCCCTACATTACGCCAATAGTTTGAATGAAAGTGAATTAAAGGGCTTTGGTAAAGGGATGCGAAATCATCTATTGGATTTAGATAGTTCTTATGTCCGACTGAGCGAATATGGATATCAAATTCTTGAAAAGAAAAATCTCCGTTTGAAAGAGTATGTCTATTTCGGTGAAGCTGCCACCATATTGAATGCTGGCAAGTGTCCAGGAGGTTTTTGGATCGGTAAAATTCATGATGGAGTAAAGGTGTTGGATGAATCGGGAAAAGTCAAAAAACACATCGGACGGGAGTATAGCATTACAAGTTATCTAGAAGATGCGGATGGAGGTGTCTGGCTAGGAACACATGGTTCTGGGTTGCTGTATTACGCCAAAAGCAAACTTAAAGTATACCATCCTAGCTTACATATTGATGTCATGTCGCTAAGTCGAGACGCTGATAATAACCTTTTGTACATTACCAATCATCGAAATGTGGTGACTGTCGATCGTCATTTAAATCAGATTTCATCCGAAAAAGTGGACTGGAATAAGGTTCTTGGGCAGTATTACTCATGGAACGATCAATTTTATGATGTTACGAGTGAAAGGCTTAGTGAAGTCGGTCGAATTGTAAGGTATTCCGACAATCGGTCGAAGCCTCCTTTGTTTGTTTTTGGTAGCGAAGTACATGATGTTAATCAGAATATCATTTTCTCTACGAAGGGTACGGGACATCGATTAGGTGATGCCGAGTACTTGGGGGAGAACGTTGTTGTTGGATATCAGAAAAGCATACTCCTCGTAGACAAGAAAGGGAATATCTTAGGCTCAAAGGATTTAGATGCTACTATAAATGATGTGGATGTCAGTAAAGACGGTTTGATATACTGTGGTACCCGATGGAAAGGCGTATTCGTATTGAACCAGAAACTACAGGTTGTATCTCGCATTAATACAACCACGGGAGCACCCGGGAATTACGTCTTTGAACTACTCGAAGATGGAAATGTACTTTGGATTGGAACGGATAATGGGCTCTGTAAAGCAATAAAACGTTCGAAGGGAAGATGGAAGTGTGAAAATTTAGGACTTCCTGAAGGCTTGCCCGATGTCCAGTTATACGATATCGAAAAGGTTGGTGGCCGAATGTATCTAGCGACTCGAGAGGGAATCTGCTATTTTGAGAAGAAGGACTGGAAAAATATCGTTCAGCGAGAGACGCGCATCTATTTTGAAAAAACAAAGTTCATTGTCAATGGTCAACAGCGTGATAATTTGCTAAATCTATCCCATGATGAAAATCAGGTAGAAATTCGTTTTGAACTGGTGAACTTTGCAAACACGAGAAAGTTGAACTTCCGCTACAAACTCAAAGGATTTGATGATACCTGGCAAGTGACTTCTGAAAGAAGAGTACTTTATCATTCGTTACCTCCAGGAAACTACGAGTTTATTGTGCAACCTGTGATCAATGAGAATCCTCGCGGAAAAATTTTGCGCGAAAAGATTGAAATTTACCCTGCCTTCTACAACCGTTGGTGGTTCCATATCGCTCTATGGAGCATCGTAATTCTGATCATTTGGCTCTTCTTCAAATACCGCATTCTCAATTATAACCGAGGAGTAATTCAAGAAATTTTACGCCAATTATCAAGACGATTACGCCCGGAAACGAATCAGTTTATTGTGCGCTGTAATGGTCGTGATGTACGCATTGTTTCGGAAGAAGTGGTCTATGTCGAGTCGAGTCGAAATTACATTACGATTTA
>JBFHGY010000061.1:0-9613 GCA_041582905.1 Crocinitomicaceae bacterium
CAGGATTAACGTAGAAATTCAAATGAACGAGCGTGTCTTCTGTGAAGAAGTAATGTTCCATTTGATTCCTATTCCGTTGTTACTTAGTTGAATGTTATCGAAGAAAGGCGTCAACTTATTCTTTCGGTGTCGATTATGAATGAAGTAAGCAGTAAGATCAAACACAAGTAGAAATCCACCTTGGAGGATGAGTCCATTTCCGAAACCGTTGAATTGATCACGTTTTTCAAGGTTCGTTTTTGCCTCACTTCGGAGTAGAAGTCCAGCCGAAACGTAGCCAATATCCAATCCCGAATTAATCAGAAAAATTTTCTCAGTTCGTTGCTGTTGATGAAGTGTTTCTGCGAACGATAAGTCTGAACTTTCTTTCTTGGCTCGAATGTAGCCTGGAATGGCAAGCCCCATATTCACTGTATTCCACAATACGTTCATTTGGTGAAATGATTTCATCTCTTCATTCGGTGCGGTTACCCAGCCGATACCACTTCCCACAAAATTGGCCGTCGCCCACGAGCCCAGTCCAATCATGAGATGTTGGTCCTTTTCCAATCGTTTTTCGTTGAAATCGGTTAGGTTTTGCGAGAAGCAAGTTGTCGAAAGAAATGTAACGAGAAGAAAAAGCGTTTTCATTTTCTCAAGTTACGGATAATTTACCATGGAGTAAGTTGTTTCCCTAATTCGGTGAAATAGGGATATAGTTCGTCGTAGGTGAAGGAGTAAAGGGATGAACTGGCTAACTGAAGACCTCCTTTTTGAAAGCAAAACATCGACCACATGGATGCTTCAATTCGATCCAAATCGGGGCAAGCTTCGTAACCGAGTTGTGCGGCATTCAATTTTTGGGTGACGGCCTCCCGAAGAAAGACACTTGTACGAACATCTTTCACCAGAAGATCACTCAGTTCAACGGATTGTGCGCTATCCACAAAGATGTAATTATGGTACTTATCCGCAACATTCGGATAGCTGGGATTCGGTTCTGCAATGGTCAGTAGTTCCGAAGAATGATGTGTCACTTTCAACTGTTTAAGGTTGGCAACGGGTGTTTTGTTCACGTGTATTCCTTCTGGAAAGTTGAATTGAGCACCAATCGCGTTTGATGCATAGCCAAAAGTATTGACCGCGTGGTAAAATTGCTGATTTTCCGTATTCGATCTTGGGTCGTAGAATTCAAAATCGGGAGTGAAGAATACCGAACGTTGCATCGGCCGGTAGTATTGGCACTGACTTCTTAAGATAAATGACAGAATCAACTCATTGTTTTGAACGCGCCAACGATTGAGTGTATCAGGAATTCCTTTCAATAAGCTCTCGGTTGTGTCTACAGAATGGAGCGCTTTCTTAATTTGACCGCTGTTGATCAAGGTATGCATTTCGGTCATTGGAATAAGCCACTTGAATCCATTATCGTAATGCACAAAACCGATAAGCGTATCTTTTTCCGTGTACGAAAATAAGGTCATTGTTTTGTTGGTTTCGAAAGAGGAAATACTGTGAAAA
Organism: Crocinitomicaceae bacterium; assembly: GCA_041582905.1. GTDB lineage: Bacteria > Bacteroidota > Bacteroidia > Flavobacteriales_D > Crocinitomicaceae > UBA4466. The sequence goes on from JBFHGY010000061.1 coordinate 1,501, forward strand.
TCGCCGTCTAATACATCACCAGAAGAATGTCCAAGTTGCCACTTACCACGGTTGAATAACAGTGCAAAGTTTGATTGATAAACAGGGATAATGAATTCATGACGGGGAGGAAAGATGATATGCATGGAAGCGTTCATCATCCCAATTTTTCCCTCCGATTCGAAGATAGTTTGAGGATAGCGAGAGAGATCTACGGGAAACGAAAATGGAAATTCAACGACTTCGTTGTAGGATGAATCAACCAGTTTCCATCGGCCTGAGTAGGTTTTAACACGAGTTATACCCCGATCTTCAACAGTTTCTATTGGACTCTCTTTTACCCATGCGTGATTGGGAGGAAAGTTGGTAAACGTTACATCGTAGTACTTTGGAGAATAGAGCCAGTGTTTTCCATCCAACGAGACGACACCCATTGTTTCATCATTTAGTTTGATTTTCAGGTAATCGCCTTCAACTTGAGCCGATTTGAAATGCTGAATGTTCAGTCCGTTTTCTCCGGAAAGCAAAATCACCTGGGCTTCATCTCCATTGATGTAGAGGTAGAACTTCGGGGCAGCATGAATGGAACCCTTTTTGATCGTGCGAATTACTTTTCCTTCTTTATTAATCAGAACTTGTCCCACCAATTGTAAATCTCCTTGAAACGGAATTAACGTTGAATCGCAACGACGTTCTTTTTCTTTTACAATTGTGTACAATCGCTTGTTTCGAATAGCAAAATTGCAGAGAGAACTGCCATCTGTTGAGAATACCTCGGGTCTGTCCTCCGCTCTGAAGAAACGGTAGTTGAAGTGTTGCATGGAAATGGAAGAGGAGAAAATAGTATCGTACTTGCACGGATAGACATAATTCGAAGTTCGATCAACAATGCCCATTTTTCCGGATTGAACCACGTAGTAACCAACAATTTCTCCGAAAATTGATTCCGCTTCGCGAAATGGATTACCTGCTTGATCTAGTTTAAATGGAATGACTAAATCGCCGTTTCTGTCTAGCGCTCCCCATTTTTTACCTTTTCTTACGAATAATAGCGGAGTGGATTCTTCGTTGAAGTCATCCCACCGAGGTTTCTTGAAGGACTGCAAGCTATGGATTTCGCTGAGGACATATTTTGTTTTCAGCGATCCATCTGGATAATGAATTCTAAGGGTGTCTTCACCGTTAGGATGAATAGCAGCAGTCCAAATGAATTCTTCTGTTTCAGAATTGGTAACAAATACTTCTCCTTTACTTTGAATGAGTACTTCACCGTTTTGCGACAGTAATATCGCTTGTTGATTTCCTGAGTAAATACTCAAAATTGCGTTATTGTTGACGTATAGAGACGTGGGAGGTCCTTTTAAATCCACTCCTTGATAAATGGGTGTCAGATTTCTACCGTACACTTCAAATGATCCATCTTGATTCATAGCAATAAGGTGATTGCCTTCTTTGTAGATTTCTCGCATTCTTTCGGGAAGGTTAAGACCTGTTTCAAGACAAAACGCCTGAGTGGTAATTCCATCCCAAAATGTTGTTTTCACGATGGTGGAAGAGTCTACACTGTATACATACAATTGTTTATTCACAGATTCTTCGAATAACTGCTCGCCTTTCTTTGAAAAGAGGAATTGAATACTGTCGTTTTTTGCACGGAAGAAAATACCTTCAGGTAGTTTAGGAGTAGCCGCAGGTGTGTTTACGGCGTGACAGGTTATTTCATCGAATTGTTGAGGAACAATGATTTTTCCTGACTCATGATACACCGCCAATTTCCCGTTTTTCTCAGCCCAAAAATAGGACAAGGTTTTTTCAAAGATTCCTTCGACCCATCGTTCCTGAAGATACGTTTGATTTTCCCAAGAAACCTGACCAATCAGTTCATTTTCTGGGGGAATGATTACTTCTAGCGAACTATTCATCAGTCCTTTCCCTGTATCCGTTTCGAAGATCCAAAGGTAATTTTCTCCGTGAATGGCAGCGTAATGATATTTTGGATGCCATTCGAGGTGCTTGTATTCCATCGGAATGACAACCTCAAGTGCACAGTCGAGCACACCATACAATTCGTTTTCACAAACAAGGAGCAAATCCCCTGGAAGAAGTACTATTTCCGAATAGCGCGGTTCTACAATGACGATCCCGTTTGAATCTTTAATTCCTTTTGCGCAGAACTCATAGTCGTAGTAGGGCACTAATTGGCAATACGAGTTACTGTCGGGATAATACTGGGAGAAAACAGAATACGAGAAAATCAAATAGAGAAAGAGAGCCGCTGTTTTCATGAATTTGAAAGTAGTTGATTTTAATTAAGTCTTGAAGATATAACTTGCAATACCTCGTCGGTTACGCCATTTTAAAACGATTGCCATAACCACGGGGCTGAGCGGAGCCGAAGCTCATCTTAATCAAACAAAAAAAGCTGCCCGCCATTCGGTCGTCGGAAAAGGTCGGTTCTCAATTGTGGATATACCGGATTCGGAAAGTATTTCCGCTTGGCCAATTCTCGCTGGCGGCTGATGTTTAAGGCAAATACGCCTTTCCCCTTCATGCGGTCACTGAAATTGGAACTCCCAGTTTTTCCATCGTGAAGCGATCGGATTTGATTCATTACCTTTTTCGCGCGATCTGGAAAATGGTGATTTACCCACTGTTCAAATATGGCTTCGTTTGGTCCCATTAAACGAACGATTTGAGAATGGAAGCTGGTGGCTCCGCGCTCAGAAGCGGCTTTGGCAATGGACAGTATTTCGTGGTCGTTGAGTGCCGGAATAATCGGAGAAGCCATCACGTTGATTGGAACATCAATGTTTGCCAAAGATTCAATGAGATTGAGCTTACGCTTGGAGGTAGCGGTACGTGGTTCAAGTTTTCGTCGTAGATCTTCATCGAGTGTAGTGATACTCAAGTTGACCGCGATGAGGTTCATTTCCGCTAGTTGTTCAATCAAATCTAAATCACGATTCATCAGTACGTTCTTGGTAATGATTCCGACCGGATGACGGTATTCCAAAAATACGTTCAGGAGTTCACGCGTAAGTTTGAATGTTTGCTCGGCTGGCTGATAGCAGTCCGTATTTCCCGATAGAACTATCGGCTTTGGAACCCAACTTTTCTTATTGAGTGCTTGCCTCAAAAGCTCTGGCGCGTTCTTTTTGACTAAGATCACCTGTTCGAAATCCAAGCCAGCACTCAATCCCCAATACTCGTGTGTGGGACGAGCATAACAATAAGTGCAACCGTGTTCACAGCCTTGGTATGGGTTCAGCGAATAGTCCATTCCCACATCAGGACTCACTACCTTATTGACAATTGTTTTCGGGAAAATCTCGGTGAACTTCGTTTTTGCAGCTTCCTCCATTGGAATATCCAAACCGTCCGTATCTTCATCGGAATACGCATGTTTTTCGAATCGATTGGTTGGGTTGTAGCCCGATCCTCTTCCTGAAAAGTGGGGTTTATCGTCGTGATTCATGGAACAAAGATGATAATTAAAGATGAAAAACTAATCAATATATTCTTATTTAATAATCACAAGTATAAGATGACGTGTGCCAGATGGATCGCCAATCCTTCGTATTTTTACTACATGAATGATATCTACGATCCATTACTGAATTACATATCAAATCGAATTAAGGTAACCGAGCAAGACTGTCTTCTCATTAAGGATGCCTTTACACCGAAGTCATTGGATAAGAAGGAGCTTCTTTTTGAGCAAGGAGAAGTATGCACCACTACATCTTTCATTTTGAAAGGGTCGATGAGGGTATTCTATTTGGATAAAAAAGGATTAGAACACGTCCTTTACTTCGGTTTCCCAGATTGGTGGGTAAGTGATATCGGTTCATTTTATCAACATACCCCAAGTGTGTTAACAGGTCAGGCATTGGAAAAAACAGAATTGCTGGTTTCTACCTACGAAAAGATGGAAGAACTCTTTGCGGAAGTACCCAGATTGGAACGACTTTTCCGCATTATCTCCCAAAAGAACCTCGCGGCATTGCAACAGCGTTTCCTTTCTACGGTGAGTGAAACCGCTGATCAACGTTATTTGAAATTATTGAAGCGCGCACCCAACATCGAACAATTGGTGCCGCAGCATCAAATTGCTTCATATCTGGGTATTTTACCCGAATCATTTAGTCGATTAAAGCGACAATTACACTCGAAATAGCACCTAATTCTCAAATCTTAACATAGATCAATTGTTTCAAGTATTTACCATGGTAGATTTGTATTCAACTAACATCAAAAACAAAAAATACAGATCATGGAAACAAATTGGAATATTGATACAACGCACACAGACATCGGGTTTAAAGTGAAACACATGATGATTTCGAATGTGTCTGGTTCATTCGCAAAGTTCTCGTCAACAGCACAGACAAATGGAGACGATTTCAATAATGCGAAGTTTGAATTTTCGGCAGAAATTGATAGCATCAGTACAGGAATGGAAGATCGGGATGCTCACCTAAAATCGGATGATTTCTTCAATGCAGAGCAATTTCCACAACTCTCATTTAAAAGTTCTAGTGTAGAGGTAGATGGAGATGACATCACTGTGGAAGGAGAAATGACGATTCGTGACATCACAAAACCGTTAACATTGAAAGGTGAAGTAGGAGGAATCGTTACTGATCCTTACGGACAAGTGAAAGCAGGAATCTCGCTCAACGGAGCTATCAAAAGAAGCGAGTTTGGCTTGAAATGGAACGCCATTACTGAAGCGGGAAGTATCGTTGTGAGTGACACCGTGAAATTGAATACTGAATTGCAGTTTGTAAAGCAAGCATAATCAGACCGCACAGATAGTTGCAATTGCGTTGGTTGGTAGTAGATAAAGTACTGCGATCCAACGCATTTTTGTTTGTAGTAAGGCACATGGCACGATCTTCGTAACCGAGTCATTAGTTCGAGTTATATGTATAACCATTAAAATAGGAGCCATGAAGTATTTAATCGCAATTGCCTGTGTAGGATTAAGTGGATTAGCTGTAGCGCAATCTACTTCAAGAGATGTTGAAATCTACGAACGCTATGAAAATGGTGAATTGGTGGAACAGCGACAAAGTGCTACCGAGAATGGTAAACCCATTGAGAATTTTGATTTTGAGGAATTGAAACAAAAAATGGTCGCAAAATCGAATGAACTTGATGCTAAACTCAAGGAAATGGAAGTGCGTTTCGAAGAACGTCAGGCGAAAATGTCCCTGGATATGGAGAAACGCATGGAACAGATGGAGGAGCGAATGGCTGACTTCCAGAACAGATCTGAGAAAATGCACGAACGCATGGATCAACGATTGAAGGAAATGGAATCGAAACAAGAACAGAAGGAACAGTTGCAACAGGAGAAAACTCCAGCGCCAGAAAAGAAACCCGTTGTAAATGAAAACACGACGGATTTGAAGTTCACCTAATCCGTGATTCACTTCAGTTCTTCTTCAAAATCTATATCTTTGATAATCAATCAAAGAACTACATGTACTACAAATCCATACGATTAACCGTTTTCGCTTTTTTATTTTCAGCGAACTTATTCGGTCAACAGACCATCAACTCAACAATGACGCACAATGGAATCAATCGGGAATTTATTCTCTACGTTCCTGCAAATTATACGGGAAATGAACCTGTTCCTTTGTTGTTCAACTTCCATGGCTATACAAGTAATGCCACGCAACAAATGTGGTATGGTGATTTTAGACCCATTGCAGACACAGCTGGATTCCTGATCGTTCACCCTGAAGGAACCGTTGACAACTCGGGCAATACACACTTCAACGTCGGTTGGGGAGGAAGTACGGTGGACGATGTCGATTTCACGCGTGCAATGATTGATTCGCTTTCAACGACATACAATATTGATCAAACACGTGTGTATTCAACAGGAATGTCGAACGGTGGCTTTATGAGTTTTAAATTGGCGTGCGAATTGAGTGATAAAATCGCCGCGATTGGTTCGGTAACAGGGACAATGACCCTTGGGTCTCCGTCAAATTGTAACGCGACGCATCCCGTTCCTGTTATGCAAATACACGGGACAGCAGATGGAACAGTGGATTACAATGGAACGATCTTTTCAGAATCTGTGGCGTCAACAGTTGATTTTTGGGCGAATTTCAATAATTGCACGGCAACACCCGTTGTAGAGAACGTTCCTGACATTAATCAAGGTGACGGAACAACAGTGGAGAAATTTACCTATGAAGATGGTGACAACTGTTCAGAAGTGATTCATTACAAAATCACCAATGGTTCACACACATGGGCAGGAACACCATTTCCTACGGCAGGAACAAATTACGACATCGATGCGTCCATAGAAATTTGGAATTTCGTTTCTCAATACACCATCAACGGGAAGATAGGATGTGCGACAATAGGAATTGAAGAAGCATCCATCTCTGCTGAGCTACGCGTGTACCCGAATCCAGCGAGCAGTTCCGTTCAAATTGATGGAATTGATCAAGCTTCGGAATATGAGGTGTTTTCCATTCTTGGAGAACGTGTGGCGAATGGAGAAATCACAAATGAGTCGAACACAATTGGAGTATCGGACCTACAAAAGGGCGTGTATTTTTTGACGGTGAAAGGTCAGGTGTTTGAACTCGTTGTAGAGTAAGGTGTATTACTCAGTAAATAGAATGACTTCATGAAAACTACCATCTTTTTCTTCCTTTTGCTGTCTTCAACAATGAGTGTCGGTCAGAATTATTTAGAAGGTTCGTACGACTCTCAGAAAGATGCTTTTATCCAAACGAATGGAACGACCATTAATGACTTCCGTTCTGGATTATCGCCTTATTCAGCTTATGTAGAAGGAGATTATTTATACGGAGTAATTGATACCACAGGAAAAATAATTGTTGAGCCTAAATACTACGAAATAGAGGGTTTTGCAGGTGGAATTTCGCGCGTCACTCAAAAAGCGGAACCATGGGAAATCACGTATGGGTTCATTGATGTTTCGGGAAAAGAAGTACTTCCACCTGTATATACTGATACGGATGATTGGTTCTATCGATCGATGCGACTTGCAGAAGTACTCGTTGTTGGTAAAGATGGAAAATACGGAGTTTTCGATTATTCAGGAAAGAAACTCACACCGTTGAAATATCAAAGTATTTGGAATTTTTATAGCGGATACGCACGAGTGTATGTGGATGGTAAATCGGGTTTTATTGACAAAGAAGGAAATGAAGTGATTCCATGTATATACGAGGAAGCAAAGGATTTTGCAGGAGACAAGGTGTTGGTAAAAAAGAATGGAAAATACGGGTGGATTAATGCTGAGGGTAAAACGATTATTCCATTCGAATATGAAAGCGCATCTAATTTCATTGGAGGTCAAGCCAAGGTGAAAAAGAATGGTAAAATGATCTACATAGATGAAAAAGGTCAGGCAAAATTACCGGCTACGTATGAAGGTGTGGGATATTACAAAGAAGGTTTGGCTTGGGCACGAAAGGGTGACAAGTGGGGTTTTATCGACACGGCAGGAAAAGTAGTGATTCCATTTACGTACAAGAAAGTGGGCAACTTCCAAAATGGTCGCGCATGGGTATGGAAAGACGACAAGTGGGGACATATAGATCAAACGGGAAAAGTTACTACGCCAATTATTTACGATCGAACAGGCGATTTTAGTTCTCAGTATACTGGAGATTCCTTATTTGCCAGTGTTACGTTTAACGGGAAATACGGTAAAGTGGGTGTGAAAGGTAATGTCGTTATACCCTTTGAATACATTGGAATTGATCATTTCAGTGGAGGAATGGCAAAGGTGCGAAGACAAGGTGATGGAACCAGACCGTTTGGTTTTGTGAATTATGCGGGGGAAGAAGTAATCCCATGTATGTATGAAAAGGCAGAGAGGTTCAAGGAAGGGTCGCCAGTGGCTGCGGTATGTAAAGATGGACGCTGGGGACTCATCAATAAAGAGGGCGAAATAATACTGCCATGCGAATACTTCAGTATTTCGGATAAAAACGATGGTACCTACCAAGTATGGAATGGTCAGGAACGTTTTGTTGTAGATGGAAACGGGAGCCGTGTAAAGGAATAATAAGAATTACGAGAATATTTCGTCTTCGTTAGTGAATGATTTGAATTCCAAGGCATTCCC
>JBFHGY010000062.1:0-9613 GCA_041582905.1 Crocinitomicaceae bacterium
CAAAGTGTTGGATGACTACACTTTGCAAATTACCTTGTTGAATCCTTCTCCAGGGTTCGACGTAATTCTAACGAATCCGAACTTGGGAATTGTATCGAAAAAAGCATTCAAGCATTACGGAGATAAGATTGTTGATCACGCTGTTGGGTCGGGACCATTCATGTTGGAATCGAACAAAGGCGATAATGTCCGCTTAGTGCGCAACCCGAATTATTGGAAGAAAGATGAATTTGGAAACCAACTTCCATTCTTGTCTAGTGTGGTTGTGAAATACGCGAAAAACAAGAAAAGTGAACTTCTCGCCTTCGGAAAGGCAGAAACAGATTTGGTGTTGGAAATTCCTGTTGAAAACATCGAAAATATCCTAGGATCATTGAAAGATGCCCAAGAAGGGAAAAACATCAAGCACAAAGTGGATGGCGAAGCGAGTATTAGCATGTCGTACATCGCCATGGCATGTCAAAGTGATGAATTTAATGATGTCCGCGTTCGTAAAGCCTTAAACAAGGCGATTGACCGTGACGCGATCATCGACGACGCATTAGAAGGTGAAGGTTGGCCAGCGGAAAATGGATTTGTTCCCAAAATGGCAAACTACGACAATACAGCGGTAAACGGACATTCATACAACGTGGAGGCTGCTCAAGCTTTGATGCGTTCTGCTGGATATCCAAACGGGGCAAATTTTCCAACGCTAGACTTCTATGTCAACACGAAACAGGGATCAGGTGTGCACAAGATGTGTATCGCGATCAAAAATCAATTGAAAAAGAACCTCAATATCAATCTAGAAATCAAATTATGTTCTCTTGATGAAAGAGCCGCTGCCATCGCAAGTGGAGAGGCTAAAATTTGGAGAGCAGGTTGGGTTGCCGATTTCCCAGACCCTGAGAACTTCCTTGGATTGTTCTACGGAAGAAACGCTGGAGAAAACATGAATCCTTTCAATTTTGAAAGCACGGAATTCGATGCGCTTTTTGTTGAAGCGAGTCGTGAGCAAGACCCAGAAAAGCGTGAGATGTTGTACCAGCAATGTGATCAATTATTGATTGATCAAGCAGCGGTTATTCCGATCCTAACGGATGATCACGTAGTGATGATTAACGCCCGTGTCCGCAACTTCAAGGCAAGTCCACTGGAATCATTGGATTTGACCTCTGTGTACATCAAAGAGCCGTTGAAAAACGAGTAAGTCGTTGTGCTTATGCGTTGAGGACTTCCTTTACGATGTCGTAGGCTTCAATTTTCTCGACGCCTGGTACGTGAATGCGGAAATACTTAATCAGCGTTTCAAGTGCTTCAATTCGCACTTGTTTCGTGTAGGTTTTTTGCTCCCAACCCAAAATATGTGCCTTGATCAATTCAGCAACATCACCAGAAACAACCATATCATGTGATCGGAAAATTCCTTCGTACCTTCCTTCATCCAGATTGAAATGAACATGATCGTCATTTTCAATAAAGGGTTGAACACCGAGCCATTCGGCTAAATCAATCATAAAGAAGACAGGAATTAACTGAGACTCCGAAGATGAATTCAATGTGCGAACAGAGTTCTCTAAAAACCGAAATAACGCTGGGTCTTTCTCATTTAGGTGCACCACTTTTCGAATCACCTCTGCCATAAAAAAAGCAATGGTTCCTTTTATGGGATCAAATTGAAAATCGGTTGGAAAAGCTGGTTCGGCGGCTGTCAATTGAAGTAGTTCACTCTCTTTTCGATCGTAATAGGTCAACTCACTTAATCCCATTGGGAATAAGTTATGCGCCTTCTTTTTTCCTCCTTTGAAAATGAACTTTTTTAAGCCGTTTTCTCGCGTGTAGAATGAGATGATCAAACTCGTATTGGAGTACGATATTCGATGAAGAAAAATACCCAGATCGGTTGATTTCATAGATCGCCAAAGTTCGACAATTTATCGTACAACCAATACCTTCCCTACTTTTCTTCCTTTTCCTTCGTTGGGAGCCGTCCAAATGAGGTACACACCCGTTGACACAGGATCACCGTTGAGTGTTTTTACATCCCACGTTGCTGTTCCTCCATTCGACGTTGTTTTGTATACGAGATTTCCAGCAGCATCGGTAATCTTTACATCCGAATCATACTGAATTCCCTGCATGGTTACGACACCCGTAAAATCAGGTCGAACTGGATTTGGGAAAACAGTCACGTCTTGATAATCACGACCTTTTCCTTCCGTTGCATCCGTTCGATAAGAAACGAGTCCTTTGTCGGTAACAATAAACAACTCTCCCGTATTTTGATCGAGCTCTAATTCGATTATACTATTCGAAATCAGCGGAGAATTCTCCACGGTGAATTGCTCAACAATTTCCAATCCGTCAGGAGACAACAACACAATCCCCGAGTTTTCGGTTGCCATCCATTTTCGATTGGCTCCGTCTACTTCGATGTCGGTGATCGCCGTTGCTCCAAGGACGTATTCGACGTTTCCTTCAAACTCTACCTTGATTCGCTGCGCATTGTAATCTCCTGCCGAAGCTCCAATCGCATTTTCTGCGTTGTACAATACTGCAAAACCTGCATCTGTTCCAATCCACAATTCATTATCCAAATCGACTGCTAACGCCGTCACTCGATTCGATGGAAGGGCGCCCGTATTCTCACCTGTTGTTAGACGAACCATTTCATCGTCTCCTAAATCCGTTGGCGTTCCATTGTCATTGTATCCGTACAATCCGACATCGCGGAAAGACACCCATTTATTGTTTTCATTATCAATAACGAGTCGTTGTGAAAACTGCCCTTTCGCTGCAGAACCCAAATCGAACACCTGCCATTGTCCGTCATCTGTGTATACTTTGAGTGGTTCATTCGTTCCACCATTCAAAATCCACAAATTCCCTTGAACATCGTACTCTAGACCGGTAATCAAAGATGATCCAATTCCAACATTTGTTGGCTCCAAGGCCGAGTTGTACGGTGTTAGCGTATCAGTTGTCCCATCCGCTTCATTGAAAATCGTAATCGGTGTGTACGACCAAGAGCCGATCGCAAATTTGTCCTTATCCGTAGGATCTATCGCCACCGAGAGGTAGTCCCAGATACGTCCGGGCATCCACACATTCGTATTTGCTTCACTGTATAGTTTCCATTCTTCATCTTCGAAGGAGTAGACCCCGCTACTCTTAAATGTTGGACCATTCCCAGCTGCCGCTCCACACGTCACAACCAGTTTTCCTCTCGACCAATCCATACCGTAGAATTCTCCTCGGGGCGGACCCGGAAACACCAAGTTGTCAATAAAACCACCATTCACATGGACCGAACCATGTCCTAAGTCAGCAATCCAATACTCTCCGTTTTCTTCCACCATTCGGTTTATGTTCGTAGAACCAAAAGGATATCCTGCCAGAACGTAATCTTGAGCGAAGGTTTCGGTATAGATGAAAGAACCTCCATCGTAATGCACGGTCAGGTTTCCAGCGATCACATCCATTCCATTAATTTGCATGGTAAAACTCTCATTCAGCACCGACTCCATTCCTGTTTGTGTCACTCGGTAAACAGAATCTCCACCATACGTTTCGTCCGCATAAAGGATAAATAATTCATCGTGAGCGACATCCATTTCTTGATAGATCGCTGCGGATGAACCTACAGTTGGAACACGTGGATCGATTGTCCATTGCGCTGGATCTGGTAATGCCACGTTATTGATGTTTCCAAAGTACATTAGGTTTTGCGTGAGTGCGAAAATGGTATCATTTCTAAAAGCTACATCCATCACTGGGGCATTCCCATTGGTTGGATAATAGGTATCGCGCACTTCACTTTTCACAGGGTCGATCTTCACAATTCCAAAACCTGTCGCAAAATAGAGATAACCATCATGCTCCACAATCTTGTAAATCTGCTTTGATCCTTGAATCTCGGCCAGTTTGATTGCTGGGATGTTCGTCACTTTGTTATTAAGAATTCGATCGATGTTTCCATTTTCATATCCAATGAATACCGCATCATTTACGGTAGAGTGTCCCAAACATGAGATCGTGATATCTGACAACCCCGTTACGACGTCCCAGGTAGAAATTTCCTTCGAACTTTCGTCGTATTCAGACACGCCATTGGCAAAAGCTGTAAATGCCTTGCCGTTTGTTTTCACCACATCTGTGGCACGTTTGGCAGGAATATGAAGTCTCCATTCTCCCGTTCCAATTTGACTAAAGGCAGTGAACGAAGTCAGTAAAAGACATGAAAGTAGTAATCTCATTCTGATGAATATTTGCGTTTTAAACGGCATTGAAACAAAAATATTTGATTTTCGGTGTTTTTGATGGAACAAAGTGATTGTTTTTGTTTGACATTTGAGCGTAACTATTACTTTTGAGGTGTCCGATTGGACAAATGGCTCCGTAGCTCAGCTGTATAGAGCACTGGATTTCGGCTCCAGCGGTCGCAGGTTAGAATCCTGCCGGGGTCACTTTTTGAAGCCAATCCTCCTGGGGTTGGCTTTGTTTTTGTCTAAAACTCCCATTTACATTGAATTTCAGTTTATTTGATCAGGTTCGAACTTTTAGTAGAATTGGTTCGAACTGTCCTGTTGGGTATTGAAAAAATAAAAAGGTATCTTTTGCCCAAATAGAGCGTCATTGCGTCAAGGTGTTGTATATCAAACTAAAAAATTGTTCTATTCAGCAAGTTTCGGGTTTTATTGGAGGCAAATCAATTCTAATTTTGCTGACATTAAATTTTGAACTTAATGAACGAGCAGGAATACATAAATTATAGTCGAATAGCCGAAGCTATTGAATACATAAAAGAAAACTATACGGAACAACCAACTCTTGAGGAAATAGCAAAAAAAGTTCATTTAAGTCCGTTCCATTTTCAAAAAATGTTTACCGATTGGGCAGGTGTTAGCCCAAAAAAATTCTTGCAATTTATAAGCGTTCAACATGCAAAACAAATTCTAAATAATTCACAAACCACTTTATTTGAAACTGCTTATAAAACAGGGCTTTCGGGCACAGGAAGATTACACGATTTATTCGTTAAAATTGAGGGGATGACACCTGGAGAATACAAAAACAAAGGAAAGAAATTAGCCATAAACTACTGTTTTACAGAATGTTTGTTTGGGCAAATTTTGGTTGCTTCAACGGGCAAAGGTATTTGCTATATGGGTTTTTCTGATGACAAACAAATGGCATTTTCAGAATTGAAAAAACGCTTTCCAAAGGCAAGTTTCATTCAACAAACGGACGAAATTCAACAAAATGCTTTGCAAATTTACACACAGGATTGGAGCAAACTCGATACAATAAAACTTCATCTAAGAGGAACAGATTTTCAGCTAAAAGTTTGGGAAGCACTTTTAAAAATCCCAAGCGGAAACTTAACCACGTATGGATCTATTGCCAAAAGCATTCAGCAACCAAACGCATCAAGAGCAGTCGGAACTGCAATTGGAAATAATCCTATTGCTTTTTTAATTCCTTGCCATAGAGTTATTCGATCTACAGGAGTTTTTGGCGGTTATATGTGGGGGGAAACTCGAAAAACAGCCATTATTGGTTGGGAGGCATCAAAGAACACTACTTCAAATGTTGCCATATAACAATGAAAATTCTACAAAGAAAGCTCGCTACGATAGATTGGCAAGTCGTATCTGAAGCAATGAATGAAAAAGGTTATGCTGTTATTCCAAAAATACTTTCAGATCAACAATGCAGTGAACTAATACGCGATTACAATAACGAAAATTTGTATCGGAAAACGGTTTTAATGGAACGCCATCGTTTTGGTTTGGGCGAATACAAATACTACAATTACCCACTTCCTGAAACAATTCAAATATTAAGGGAAACACTATACCCCAAACTTTCGCCTATTGCAAATCTTTGGATGAAGGTGCTAAATATTGATAAAACATTTCCAGGGACATTTAAAGAATTACAATCGCTTTGCCATCAAAACAATCAGTTAAAACCGACGCCGTTGATTTTAAAATATGGAAAGGGTGGTTTTAATACTTTGCATCAAGATTTATATGGTGAAATTTATTTTCCTATGCAAACGGTTCTTTTTTTAAACGAACCCGATAAGGATTTTACAGGAGGAGAATTTGTTTTGACACAGCAAACACCAAGAGCTCAATCCAAAGCAATTGTTTTAAAACTAAAAAAAGGCGACATGCTCATTTTTACAACGAATTTCAGACCAGTTAGAGGAGCAAGAGGTTATTATCGAGTAAATATGAAACATGGAGTTAGTGAGGTAACAAAAGGAGAGCGTCATACTGTAGGTATTATATTTCACGAAGCAACGACCTAGTAAAATGATAAAACACGCAGGCATTGATAATACCGAACTTTATCGACGAATAAGACGAAAAGAAATCGTTTATGGCGGAAATATAAACCTAAAAATCTACGGAACTTTACAATGCAAATCGGGCAAAAGAATGAAAATCAAGAACCGCGTTTTTTTCAAAACAATCGAACAGGCTAAAAAACTTGGATTCAGACCTTGTGGGCATTGTTTACGACCGGACTATGAAATTTGGAAGAATGGACTTATTTAATACTTCAGAAACTAACCTTTTACCTTTTGGCGGTGAGGTGAACTATTATGGCTCCGTAATGAATCCAGAAAAATCTCGCTATTATTTCGACCAATTATTACAAAATATTCAATGGGCAAACGACAAAGCAATCATTTTTGGAAAATTAATTATTACGAAACGCAAAGTAGCTTGGTATGGAGATAAACCGTTTGATTACACTTATTCGAAAACCACTAAATCGGCTTTACCTTGGACCAAAGAACTTTTAGAGCTCAAAAAGATTGTTGAAAATAAAACTGGTGAAAAATTTAACTCTTGTCTGCTCAATCTATATCATAACGGTGAAGAAGGAATGGCTTGGCATAGTGACGGAGAAAAGGATTTAAAAAAAAATGGGGCAATTGGTTCATTAAGTTTTGGAGCTGAGCGCAAATTTTTGTTTAAACATAAAGAAACGAAACAAACTGTTTCCATCCATTTAGAACAGGGTAGTTTGTTGGTTATGAAAGGGGAAACTCAAACAAATTGGCTTCACCGTTTACCCCCCACCAAAAAAGTAAAAAGTCCGAGAATAAATTTAACCTTTAGAACAATCGACATTTAATACCGCAATTATCGGGTTTTATAGCTCCCAGTTTTCATAGAATTTTGCTCCAAATTAATTCAAAATATAATATGGAAACATTTAAAGACAAGGTGATTCTAATAACAGGCGCAAATCGAGGTATTGGAAAATCATTGGTAAAAGCATCATTAGAAAAAGGGGCTAAAAAAATCTACGCCACGGCAAGAGATATCGAGAAAATACCAAATTTCGGAGATGAAAGAGTTATCACACTGAAATTAGACATTACTGATAATACTCAAATTTCGCACGTCGTTGAAAGAACTAAAGATCTTGAAATTCTTATTAATAATGCCGGTATTATTAACCACGGCAATATTATAGATAGTGAAATAAGTAAAATAGAAAAAGATATGCAGACAAACTATTTTGGTACGATAGAAATGATGAAGGCCTTTGCTCCTGTGCTCGTAGCAAATCAACCCTCCAAAATAATAAATGTAGCCTCTATAGTTGCATACTCTTCCTTACCTGCTATTGCTGGATATTCCGCTTCAAAAGCCGCACTTTATTCGGCATCCCAATCTGTGCGAATTGAACTTGAAAAAAAAGGTGTTGAAGTTCACATTGTTAATCCAGGGGCAATCGACACAGATATGAATGCAGGAAGCAACATGGAAGGAATGACCTCTCCTGATTTAACGGCAAAAAATATACTAAACAAAGTAGAAAAAGGAGAGCTAGACATCATTCCTGATGAAATGGGGCTTGGCATGTTCAACACTTGGAAAGAAGAACCTTCCAAACTAGCTAAAATGTTTTCTGATATGTATCACGGAGAATAAACACATTAGCAAGTAAGTGTAAAAAAGCACCAACGCTCAACATGTATGAAAATACTAGCGGTTTCGATGTTTTATCGAAGCCGCTTTTATATCTCTATGTGGTTCTAAACGGAATATTTTGTGCTAAGAATACGCTACTGTACTTATACTAGACCATTATAGGCAATCACTGTATCCTCTCAAATCCTCTTTCAAAAAGTTCGACTCTTGTCCTCTTGGGCTCACTCTGATAAAGCACTTCCCGAATGGGCAGTGCTTTTTTCATGGAATCAATTGAAGTTTACTTCAAAGTAAGGACAAGAGAAAAGTACTTTATGAAATGCGCAGGATTGCAAACCCTACAAAGCAGGTAGCCCCGAAACAATCCTTCTTTCTTTGTACAAAATCTAACCCAAACCTATAGTAACCGACACCCAAAACACTGTCAAATGTCTTCGGAAAGAAATTGCTGAACACAGTTTAATTCTTTGTAAATCAACAATTCTAGATTCTTTGTTTCCAATTCATCTACACACTCGAATATTACGTTTAGACCTCCAGAGTAATTTTTTTTCAAGTCATGCAACTTATAGATTTCTCCCCCTTGCGTGTCTGAAACAAAATGAAGTCTAGTTGGGTTGTTGCCAAAGCCCAGCTTAAAGGCCTCTTTACTCGTAGAAATAATATTTAAAGTTGTCGTTGCATTTAAGTAGAAAAACTTCTCTCTATAACCAATTGGGGTTACTATCATATTATGGTCTTTCACAACATAGAATAACTTATTGTCAAGTTTAAAACCATAAATCTCGTTCGGATCAATGCTTTTCTCCCTTCCCAAATTATCTTTGTAGACAAGAGTCTTCACGTTAAAGTACTCTATAAATTCACCAACGTAATTAGAAGAATCCTTTTCTAGTTCCTCTTGCGAATAATACAGGTACAGTTTCTTATCCGTCTCATCTCTTTTCTCCCCTTTTAGCAAGATTTGCAATTTGGAATCTATATCCTCTGAACCACTTCTGATTTCAGGTTCATTCTGTCGACTATCGACTTTTTCCTGCACTAACTTGCGATATTTGTAAAGTGCTCTGGGCTCTTCGTGCTCTTGAATGTAGAAAGTCCATTGTTTTTTAACTTTTGGGTCGTAAAATGTAAACTTGTAGTCTCTTCTCTTATTTTCAGGACAACTTACAATTTCGCTTAACAACAGGTATTCATCGTGTCCCAATTCAAACGCTGTATCAGAAAATGCTTCTACTGATGTTTGGATAGTTATCTCACCATTAGTGATTTTTTTTAGTTGTAATTGACAACTCATTTTGTTAACTCCATTGGCAGAGACAAAACGAATATCACTTTGATTACAGATATAATCAGGTAAATTACCGTGGTCGTGATGCTTTTGAGCCAAGCCAACACCTGAAGAGAAAATAAAAAATGAGATTAAGAAAAATATTTTCATGACTCAAAAATAAACATAAAGTTCTTCCAAAATAACAAAATCAACTTTCTTGAATTTATAGTCATGTTAAAGCTCATTTATTTGTTCCATTTCCTCCTTCAAGTAGTTAGAACTTTCGACCATAGGGGTCACAACGTAAAATCCTGGTCCTTTTGGACTGGGATTTTTTTATTTGGCTGATCAAATTATTGGTATCGAGAATGAATCCTGCCTACGAACCATCAACCTC
>JBFHGY010000063.1:0-9573 GCA_041582905.1 Crocinitomicaceae bacterium
GCTTGCGTTATCTTGAACCAAGCGGGTGAAATGAGAGGAACACGTATTTTTGGACCAGTTGCTCGTGAGCTTCGTGATGCTGACTACATGAAAGTAGTATCATTGGCTCCTGAGGTACTTTAAAATGATGGAAGTTATGCAACAGAAATTACACATTAAAGTAGGAGACACTGTTAAAGTAATTAGCGGTGAAGCAAACGGACAAGAAGGGACTATCCTTTCAATTGACCGTAAGAAAATGCGCGCAACAGTTGAAGGTGTGAAACTTATGAAGAAACACCAAAAGCCAAGTGCGTCAAATCCTGAAGGTGGAATCATCGAGATGGAAGCAGGAATTCACATTTCTAACCTTATGGTAGTACATAAAGGTGAAGCTTCTCGTATCGGAAGAAAACCAAACAAGGATGGGAAATTAGTACGTTATTCTAAAAAATCCGGAGAGGAGATCAAATAATGGAATATACACCAAGACTTCGAGAAAAGTATAAGGGGGAAATTATTCCAGCCCTTACTGAGCAATTCGGTTACACGACTATCATGAAGGTGCCGAAATTGTCGAAAATTGTTATTAGCCAAGGTATCGGTGATGCCGTAGCAGACAAAAAGCTAATTGATCACGCAGTGGAAGATCTTTCACGTATTGCAGGTCAAAAAGCAGTAGCTACGATTTCAAAGAAAGATATCTCGAACTTTAAATTGAGAAAAGGAATGCCAGTAGGTACGAAGGTAACTCTTCGTGGAGATCGTATGTACGATTTCCTTGATCGTCTACTCTCAGTTGCTTTGCCACGTACACGTGACTTCCGCGGGATTAGTCCTAAAGGTTTTGACGGACGTGGAAACTTCAACTTTGGTGTGAAAGAACACATCATCTTCCCAGAAATCGATATCGATAAAGTAAATCGTATCATGGGAATGGATATCACATTCGTAACAACTGCGGATAGTGATGAAGAAGGAAAAGCATTGTTGGATGCATTTGGTTTCCCATTTACAAAAAAATAAAAGAGATGGCAAAAGAATCAATGAAAGCGCGTGAGCGCAAAAGAGCAAAATTAGCAGCTCGTTACGCTGAAAAACGTGCGGAACTTACTGCAATTTTGAAGTCAGCAGACGACTCTGAGGAAATGCAAGAGAAAAAGTGGGAAGCAATGATCGCATTGCAAAAAATGCCTGCTAACTCTGCGAAAGTTCGTGGTCACAACCGTTGTGGTTTGACTGGACGTCCTCGTGGTTACATGCGCCAATTCGGGATCTCTCGTGTGACATTCCGTGAAATGGCCTTGGCTGGAAAAATACCAGGTGTTAAGAAAGCAAGCTGGTAACAAAAGACGGCATCAAAATAGAAATTGGCAAAAGACGAATGTCTTTTGCTTATTTTTCTATACTTTTGCGTCCCCAAAAAGTATAAACTGGTTTCAGGTTCAATAAATTATTGAAAACCGTTACCGCAAATAAACAACATGAATACAGATCCAATAGCAGATTATCTGACTCGAATTCGTAATGCGAGCGCTGCAAGAAAGATAATGGTAGAAATTCCAGGTTCTAACATCAAGCGTGAAATGACAAAGATCTTGTTTGATCAAGGTTACATCAGAGATTTCAAATTCGAAGACGATAACAAACAAGGAATCATTAGAATCGCTTTGAAATACAATCCTTCAACGAAGGTTCCTGCAATCACAAAATTGCAACGTATTTCAACTCCAGGACTTCGATCTTACGCTAGTGCAACAGAAATGCCACGTGTATTGAACGGACTTGGAATTGCAATTGTGTCTACATCGAAAGGTGTAATCACAAACAAAGAAGCGAAAAGAGAAAACGTAGGAGGAGAAGTTCTTTGCTACGTATATTAATTTTTTAAGTCGAAACAAATGTCAAGGATAGGTAAATCCCCAGTAACAATCCCGAGTGGAGTAGAAGTGAAAGTTGACGGTAACGTTGTTACGGTTAAAGGTCCTAAAGGTGAGTTGACGCAAGAGATGGATTCTTGTGTGTCAATGAGCATTGAAGATGGAACAATAACTTTCACCCGCGAATCAGATGCACCTGATCACAGAGCAAAACATGGTCTTTACAGATCATTAGTTGCGAACATGATCGTTGGAGTTTCAGAAGGGTATAAGAAGGCGCTTGAAGTAGTTGGAGTAGGTTACCGTGCAGTTGCAACTGGTCAAAAGTTGGAATTAGCATTAGGTTATTCTCACCCAATTGTAATGGAGTTCCCTTCAGAACTTAAGGTATCAGCTGTTTCCGAAAAAGGAAAGGCACCAATCGTAACGCTTGAGTCTCACGACAAGCAATTGGTTGGACAAGCAGCGGCCAAAATTCGTTCCCTAAGAAAACCAGAACCATACAAAGGTAAAGGTGTGAAGTATGTTGGTGAAGAGCTTAGAAGAAAAGCAGGTAAATCAGCAGCGAAATAGGTCGCATAATAGTAATTAGATATCTTAAGAGTTATGGCATTTAGCAAAACGCAAAGAAGAGCAAAAATCAAACGTAGAATCAGAAAGAATATTTTTGGTTCAGCTGAACAACCTCGTTTGTCTGTTTTTAGAAGCAACAAACAGATTTATGCTCAAATCATTGATGACACATCTGGTAAAACACTAGTGTCGGCGTCATCATTCAAAAACAAAGAAGCTGAGAAAGGATCTAAATCAGATCAAGCAGCTGTTGTTGGTAAAGAGGTTGCAGAAAAAGCAATTAAAGCTGGGATTACAACTGTAGTATTCGATCGTAACGGATACTTGTATCACGGTAGAGTAAAAACATTGGCTGACTCAGCAAGAGAAGGCGGATTAAAATTTTAAGAATGGCAGCACAAACAGTAAACAGAGTAAAGTCTGCAGACATCGAATTGAAAGATCGTCTAGTTGCAGTTAATCGTGTGACAAAAGTTACTAAGGGTGGTCGTACTTTTAGTTTTTCCGCAATTGTTGTAGTTGGTGATGAAAACGGTATTGTTGGTCACGGATTAGGTAAAGCAAAAGAGGTTACTGAAGCTATCGCTAAAGGAATCGATGACGCTAAGAAAAACCTTATCAGAGTTCCAATTCTACACGGTACAGTTCCACATTTCCAAAAAGGAAAATACAGTGGAGCACGCGTATTGTTGAGACCAGCATCAGAAGGAACCGGAGTTATCGCAGGTGGTGCGATGCGTGCGGTTTTGGAGAGCGCTGGAATTCACAACATACTAGCAAAGTCTCAAGGATCATCAAACCCTCACAACGTAGTTAAAGCAACTATGGATGCGCTTTCTCAAATGAGAGATGCAGTTCAAGTAGCAAAACAACGTGGAGTTGAGTTGGATAAAGTGTTTAACGGTTAATAGTAAAAAACATGGCGACAATTAAAATTAAGCAAGTTAAAAGCGCTATTAATCGCACTGCAAGACAAAAAGCAACGATTAAAGCGTTAGGATTTAAAAAGTTGAACCAAGTGGTAGAACACGAGGCAACTCCACAAATCCTTGGTATGGTAGAGAAAGTTCAACACTTGGTTACAGTAGTTGAGTAATCATAAAAACGCATTAAAATGAATTTACATAATTTAACTCCAGCAAAAGGTTCTACGAAGAACAGAAAGCGTATCGCGCGTGGTCAGGGTTCTGGTCGCGGTGGGACGTCAACACGTGGACACAAAGGAGCAAAATCAAGATCAGGATACTCTAGAAAAGTTGGATTCGAAGGTGGACAAATGCCACTTCAACGTCGAGTTCCTAAATTCGGTTTTACAAATAGAAATAGAGTCGAGTATAAAGCAATCAACTTGGATATTATTCAAGATTTGATCGACCGTAAAAATGTTACGGAAATCAATCACGAAGTTCTTCAAGCAAACGGCTTAGTGTCTCGTAATGAGCTAGTAAAAATTCTAGGTCGAGGTGAATTGAAATCTAAGATTGATGTAACAGCTCACAAGTTCTCAGCTACTGCAAAAGCAGCTATTGAGGCACAAGGTGGGAATTGTTCAGAAATCTAATTAAATTTGCCAACATTTTTTGCAGATGAAGAAGTTTATAGAAAATATCAAGAATATCTGGAAGGTTGAAGAATTGAGAAAGCGTATCTTATTAACGCTTGGTCTCATTCTGATTTACCGAATTGGATCGTTCATTATTTTGCCAGGGGTGAACTACACCGCCCTGCAACAAGCACAAGAAGCTGGTGATTCCAATATGTTGGAAACACTACTTTCGCTATTTTCAGGAGGTGGATTTACCAATGCATCGATAATGGCGCTTGGTATCATGCCGTATATTAGTGCATCTATCATCATGCAGCTCCTTGGAATGGCCGTTCCTGCTGTGCAGAAAATGCAAAATGAAGGTGAGTCTGGAAGGAAACGTATTAACATGTTCACGCGTGTCTTGACAATCGTGATCTGTGCGTTACAAGCTCCTTCTTACCTTAATCTGTACGTTGAATCAAAAGGTGCATTACCACCTGACGCTGGTACATTCTGGTGGGTACAATCCATCACTGTATTGGTAGCTGGTGCAATGTTCGCTGTTTGGTTGGGTGAGCGTATTACAGACAAAGGAATTGGAAATGGTATTTCTTTATTGATTACCGTTGGGATCCTTGCACGTCTCCCAGAGGCGTTCATGGCAGAATTCACTTTCTCGTATGAGCAAGGTAACTTGTTGAAAATTGTATTGGAAATCTTCGCCTTCATGGTGGTAGTACTCGGTACGGTACTAATTGTTCAAGGTGTACGTAAAGTTCCACTAAACACGGCTCGTCGTGTGGTTGGAAATCGTGCGGCTGAAGAACAAGGTGCGCGTAACTATCTGCCAATTAAAGTGAACGCATCAGGAGTAATGCCGATCATCTTCGCTCAAGCGATTATGACGGTTCCAATCATGATTTTCCAAGGTGATGGGTCTGGTTTTATGGCACAAGTATTTGGCGATATCTATGGATTTGGATACAACCTAGTACTAGCTATCTTGATCATCGTGTTTACGTATTTCTATACGGCAATCATGATCAACCCGCGTAAGATCGCTGATGATTTGAAGAAAAGTGGTGGTTTCATCCCAGGTATTCGTCCGGGTGAAGAAACAGCTAGCTACATCGATTCGTTGGTTTCACGCATTACCTTCCCAGGGTCAGTCTTCCTAGCATTCATCGCTATCATTCCTGCTATTGCAAAATTGGCAGGTGTAAATGATGCGTTTGCAATGTTCTTTGGAGGTACATCTTTGCTCATCATGGTAGGGGTTGTATTGGATACACTTCAACAAATTGAATCATACCTATTGAATCGTCAAATGGATAGCTTGATGGAAGGATCTCGCATCCAAGGTCGACGTACTCAAGGGGAAACTTCAGGAATGTAATATGGCAAAACAAGCATCAATCGAACAAGACGGAGTAATCATCGAAGCATTATCAAATGCGATGTTCCGTGTAGAATTGGAAAATGGGCACGTAATCACTGCGCACATTTCCGGAAAAATGAGAATGTACTACATTAAAATTCTTCCAGGAGACCGTGTGAAAGTAGAAATGTCGCCTTACGATTTGACAAAAGGTAGAATTACATTTAGATACAAATAAGGAAAACGAAGTTTTCGAAATGTGAGCCATTAGGCTCGCCCGCACAGGTGGAGGTATTTAAAGTACTGGAGATCTAAACGGAATTCGAAAGCAGATTAATAAACAAAAAGATGAAAGTAAGAGCATCAGTAAAGAAACGTTCTGCAGATTGCAAGATCGTGAAGCGTAAAGGAGTAGTTTACGTGATTAACAAGAAGAATCCGAAATTCAAACAAAGACAAGGATAAGATATGGCACGTATAGCAGGTATTGATCTACCAAAAAACAAAAGAGGTGTTATCGGATTAACGTATGTATACGGAATCGGAAGAAGCACAGCACGTAAAGTCCTTGCAAACGCAAAAGTTGACGAGAACATTAAAGTACAAGATTGGAATGATGACCAATTGGGAGCCATTCGTGAATTGATCAACGAAATTAAAGTTGAAGGTGCTTTGCGTTCAGAAGTTCAAACAAACATCAAACGTTTGATGGACATCGGATGTCAACGTGGTATTCGTCACAGAGCTGGACTTCCATTGAGAGGTCAGCGTACGAAGAACAACTCGCGTACAAGAAAAGGTAGAAGAAAAACAGTTGCGAATAAGAAGAAGTAGCCCTGCTACTTCTGATTTGGAACGAGCGGGAAGCTCGGAAAGGATTAGAAGTGTGTGGCTGATCTTGCGGCTAGACGGTCCTCAGATAAAGTTCATTTGAATGCATCTGTACTAATCGTCCCCTCGATCGGAAACAGCAGAGCAGGAGTTTCACTCCTATTCTTGCGAAAGCAACAAACATTAAAAAGCTAAAGAAATGGCAAAGTCAAATCAAAAGAAGAAAAAAAACGTCAAAGTTGATGCTGTTGGACAAGCGCACATCCAAGCGACTTTCAACAACGTAATCGTATCATTGACGAATAATTCGGGTCAGGTTATCTCTTGGTCTTCATCAGGAAAAATGGGCTTTAAAGGTTCAAAGAAAAACACTCCTTATGCAGGGCAGGTTGCAGCAGAAGATGCAGCGAAAGAAGCACATGACTTCGGACTACGCAAAGTGAAAGTATTCGTAAAAGGACCTGGATCAGGTCGTGAGTCTGCGATTCGTTCATTGCACAACTCAGGAATTGAAGTAACTGAAATCATCGATGTTACTCCACTTCCACACAACGGTTGTCGCCCACCAAAGCGTCGTCGAGTATAATATTGTATTAGAAAATTGAAGAATTGAAAGGTTGAAATACATCTTTCAATTTTTTCATTTTTCAATAATTCAATTCACAACTAGTAAATTAATAACTAGGGACCCAAGATCATCGGAGGATAAGCCTTAATTCATGGTCTCCCTTAAACAAAGTAAAATGGCAAGATATACAGGCCCAAAATCAAAAATCGCACGTCGTTTCAAAGATCCAATCTTTGGACCAGACAAAGCGTTGGACAGAAGACAATACGGTCCAGGACAACACGGTCCAAACAAGCGTAGAGGTAAACAATCTGAATACGCTATCCAGCTAGCTGAAAAGCAAAAAGCAAAGTACACTTACGGAATCCTTGAGAAGCAATTCTCGAACTTGTTCGAAAAAGCATCTCGTATGAAAGGAATTACAGGGGAGAACTTGCTTCAATTGTGTGAAGCGCGTTTGGATAACACAGTGTTCCGTTTAGGAATCGCTCCAACTCGTAGAGCAGCACGTCAATTGGTATCTCATAAACACATCACAGTTAACGGAGAAGTGGTAAACATTCCTTCTTACTCATTGAAAGCTGGTGAAACAATTGGTGTTCGTGAAAAATCAAAGTCGTTGGAAGCAATTACTGATTCTTTGGCTTCAAAAACGCAAACTTTTGATTGGTTGGAGTGGAATCCGGGTCAATTAGAAGGAAAAGTAGTTGGTACTCCAACACGTGAGATGATCCCTGAAAACATCAAGGAACAGCTTATCGTCGAATTGTACTCTAAGTAATAGGTATGCTCCGATTCTTTCGGAGACGTATTCGCAGAGCACAAGCGACACACAAAATTGTAAATTACAAACATATTGGTATTCAGCCAAAGGGTCTGTTCGTACTTCTTCAAACTTACAGACCGCGCAACTGAGTAACAATTAAAACGAAGAAAAAATGGCAATATTAGACTTCCAGAAACCGGACAAAGTGATCATGATCCAGTCCGATGAGCACCAAGGACAATTCGAGTTCCGCCCGCTAGAACCAGGTTACGGTATCACAGTAGGTAACTCATTGCGTCGTATTCTTCTTTCCTCTTTGGAAGGATTTGCGATTTCGTCTGTGCGTATCGAAGGTGTAGATCACGAGTTCTCAACAGTAAAAGGAATCGTTGAAGACGTTACAGAAATCGTTTTGAACTTGAAACAAGTACGTTTCAAACAACAAATCGACGGAACTGACTCTGAAACGGTAGTTGTATCAGTTTCTGGACAAGAGACGTTAACAGCAGGAGACATCGGTAAATTCACATCGGCGTTCCAAGTATTGAACCCAGATATGGTTCTTTGCAACATGGAGCCTTCTGTGAAATTGGAAATGGAATTGACGATCATTAAAGGTCGTGGATATATTCCAGCTGAAGAGAACAAAGATAGCAACGCTCCATTCGGAACAATCGCTATCGACTCTATCTTCACGCCAATCAAAAATGTTAAGTACGAAGTGGAGAACTTCCGTGTTGAGCAAAAAACTGACTACGAAAAGTTGATTTTTGACATCACAACTGATGGTTCTATCCACCCGAAAGAAGCATTGAAAGAAGCAGCGAAAATTTTGATCCACCACTTCATGTTATTCTCTGATGAGCGTATCACATTGGATAGCGAAGTGAAAGCGGAAACAGAAGAATTCGATGAAACTTCATTGCACATGCGCCAATTGTTGAAAACGAAATTGGTAGACATGGATCTTTCTGTACGTGCATTGAACTGTTTGAAAGCAGCAGACGTAGAAACACTTGGAGATCTTGTTTCTTACAACAAAAACGACCTCTTGAAGTTCCGTAACTTCGGTAAGAAATCACTTACTGAGTTGGAAGACCTAGTAGATAACAAAGGACTTTCTTTCGGAATGAATGTTTCTAAATACAAATTAGACAAAGATTAGTATCGCAATTGCCTTCGCTGATTTTCAGCGAAGGCTTATTAAACAATTAAAAATGGCGTAATAGGTGGCTGAACTGCAGCGATACTCTAAAGCAAGATTCAGTTAACCGATACTTACGAAATTAACGTTATGAGACACGGAAAAAAATTCAATCACTTAAGTAGAAAGACTGCTCATAGAAAAGCAATGCTTTCGAACATGGCTTGTTCATTGATCGAGCACAAAAGAATCAACACTACAGTTGCTAAAGCAAAAGCACTTCGTGTGTATGTAGAGCCAATTTTGACACGCGCAAAAGACGATTCTACTCACTCTCGTCGTCAAGTATTCAAATACTTGCAAAGCAAAGACATGGTAACTGAGTTGTTCAGAGTGGTAGCTCCAAAAATCGCTGACCGTCCAGGTGGATACACACGTATCATCCGTACAGGTTACCGTTTGGGAGATAACGCTGAAATGTGTATGATCGAGTTGGTTGACTTCAACGAGCTTTACACAAACGAAAAAGCGAAGAAAACAACACGTCGTTCACGTCGTGGTGGAAGTGGAGCTAAGAGCACTGCTGAAACGACTGAAGCAACAACTGACGAAGCTGAAAACACGGAGGCGGCAACTGAAGCTCCAGTAGTGGAAGAAGCAGAAGTTATCGAAGAAACAACGACTAAAGGAGATGACCTTACGAAAATTGAGGGAATCGGACCAAAGATCGCTGAGACATTGACAGCTGCTGGTGTTGCAACTTATGCTGATTTGTCAGCTAAGACTGCTGAAGAAATCGCTGAAATCATCAAGGATGTACGTGGTAAACACGTTCCTGACACATGGCCAAAGCAAGCTGAAATGGCTGCTGCTGGACAGTGGGATGAATTGAAAGCATGGCAAGATGAATTGGATGGTGGGAAACC